>DAIPYB010000268.1:0-4744 GCA_036782955.1 Pseudoxanthobacter sp.
CGGCCCTATGGCGATCCCATCGCCTTCCTCAAGGAGAATTCCGGCGACGAAGCCGGCCGCGAGATTCTCGCCATCCTGCTCGATCTTCTGGAAAGCGGCTGGGTGGTGACCGACCCCGGTACGCCGAATGAAACCTACCTCTGGCCCTATTTCGCGGTGTATCCGATCGGCCGCCTGACGCCGGCCCAGCAGGTGGAGGTGCTGCGCGTGCTGACGGCTTCCGACGTAGACGAGATGACGGCCTATGACGCCTACCTGTTCTTCAAGATCGGCATCGCGCCGGACGGAACATGGCGCTTCTTCATTGCCGACGATGGCGACGACTGAGATTCGAAGACTGAGAGCATGACCGACCCTTCGCTTTTCCGCCGCTGGCTGCGGCAGGGCAGCGGCACGCCGCTGGTGCTGATCCACGGTCTGGCCGCAGACCATCACAGCTGGCGGCCGTTCGTTGCCGCCAACCCCCTCGGCCGGCCGGTGCTGGCGGTTGACCTGCCCGGGCACGGCGCCTCTCCGCCACTGCCCGGCCCATCGATGATGGCAATGGCCGACGCCGTGCGGCAGGTGCTGGATGAGGAAGGCGTGCACACAGCGCACATCGCCGGGCATTCGCTTGGCGGCGGCGTGGCGGCGCTGCTGGCCGACAAGCTGGGTGCCGGCACGCGTTCGCTGCTGCTGGTCGCCCCCGCCGGATTGGCGGTGGATGTCGATGCCCGTCTCGTCGCCGCGCTGGCCGCGGCACGCGACGAGGAAACCCTGACGCCGATCCTGCAGCGGTTCGTCGCCGACCCGACCCTCATCAGCCCGGCCTTCGTGCGCATGACGGCCGCCCAGCGGGCCGACGGGCGCCTGCCTGCCCAGCAGAGTGCCGTCGTGGCCGCAACCTTTCCGCCGGAGGGCGGGCCGATACCCGAGGCTGGCGTGGCGGCGGTGCGGGCCGCCATCGCCCGGCAGGCAGCACCGGTGCGCGTCGTCATCGGCGCGCAGGATGCCATCGTGCCGCCCCGCCAGCTGGAGGGGCTTCCCGGCACGGTGGCCCGCCACATCCTGCCAGACGTCGGCCACCTGCCGCATCTGGAAGCACGGCTGCCGCTTGGCCGCATCCTGCGCGAAACGATCCGCAGCGGCGAGCCGGAAGACACGCCGGCCTGATTGATTGTGGCAGGCCGGGCCGTCAGCCGCCCGTGGCGCGGCCCGGCAGCCCCTCAAGCCCGGCATCCCAGTACGGCGCCGTGCCATAGAGGGCGGCCAGATAATCGATGAACAGCCGGACCTTGGCCGGCAGAAAGCGCCGGCTGGGATAAACGGCGTGAACGCCGACGCGGTGTGAAGCGTGATAATGCGGCAGCACCACCTTCAGCCGGCCGGCCGCCAGATCCGCCCCGACATCCCATGTGGAGCGCAACGCGATGCCGAGGCCCGCCAGCACCGCCTCGCGCACGACCTCATTCGAATTGGTGCGCAGCCGCGCGCCGGCGCGCACCGACACCGTCCCCTCCGGTCCCTCCAGCCGCCACGGGTCCTGCTGGCGCGTGGCAAGGCAGGTGTGACGGGCAAGATCGGCAATGGCCAGCGGCGTGCCGTGCGCGGCAAGATAGCCCGGCGTCGCACACAGCACCCGGTGCACGTCAGCCAACCGGCGCGCGACGAGGCTGGAATCGACCAGTTCACCGATGCGGATGGCGACATCGAAGCCATCGGCGATGAGATCGACAAACGAATCCGCCAGCTCCAGTTCGACCACCACCGCCGGGTTTTCATCCATGAAGCGGCCAAGATGGGGGGCGATGTGCAGGCGGCCGAATGACGTGGGCGCGGAAATGCGCAGCACGCCGCGCGCCTCCACCGAGGCCCCCGTCACCCAGGCTTCCGCCTCCGCGACGGAGGCGATGATGGATGCCGCCCGCTCGAAGAACCCCTGCCCGGCCTCGGTGACGGAAACCTGCCGGGTGGTGCGCTGAATGAGCCGCGTGCCGAGGCGTGCCTCCAGCCGGTTCATCCGCTTGGAGACGACAGCCGGCGACAGCCCCATCTCGCGGCCGGCTGCCGAGAGGCTGCCTGCGGTGACGACGCGAACGAAGATCTCAAGGTCGGTCAGGTCCGACACCGGCTTTTCCTGTCCTGCAAGGTGCGTGTTTCCTGTCCGCCACGTTTCCTGCGGGCCTCGCGATCCGGTCAGGCCGCGTCTTCAGTCAGGCCCACTCCGCGCAGGGCAGCCTGCTGGCGCCGGGTAAGCGCCTCGATGCTGAAGTCCGCGATGGCCTCCTCGAACAGGCGGTGGAAGTTCAGTTCCGCCCGCAGGTGGATGAACACGCCGCCGAGGCCAAGAGCTGCCCGGTCCATGAACACGAACTCGCGCGGCACCGTCACCGGGCCCAGTTCCTTCAGCCGCTTTGCCACCGTGAATGCTTCTCGCCGGCCATATTCGGCCGCGCTCACGCCTTCGGCAATTGCCCGGACGCGATCCTCCAGCAGCGGACCATAGATGAACCGCGCCCAGATGTTCAGCGTCTCGATCAGCTCACGCGTCAGGCCACGGAAGCCCCATACCTCGTAGGCAGAGACGACCTCGTCTTCATTGCCCGCCAGAAGCCCGCGATAGAGCGCGATGACGCCGGCCACGAACGCCGGCGGAAAAATGCGGATACAGCCATAATCCAGAAGGTTGATGCCGGCCGGCCGGCCTTCGGTCTCGAACACCGTGTAGTTGCCGAGATGCGGATCGCCATGGATGGCGCCAAAGCGCGCGAAGGGGTGCCACCACGCGCGGAACATGGTGGCGGCCAGAAGATTGCGCTCGTCCTGACCGTGGTCGCGGAAGTCCAGCAGCGGCCGGCCTTCCAGCCAACCCATGGTGATGAGGCGACGGGTTGAAAGATCGCCGACCACATCGGGCACGCGGATGCCCGCCTCGCCATCGAGAATGACGCGATAGAGCGCGGCGTGGCGGGCCTCGCGGCGATAATCCAGTTCCTCGCGCAGGCGCGCGCCCACCTCCTGCGCCACCTCTGTGGTGTCGATCGCCGGACGCATGCGGCGGTGGAGGCCGAGCAGCACCTGAAACTGTGCCAGATCTGCCTCGACCGCCGATTCCATGTCAGGGTATTGCAGCTTCACCGCCAGCGCCCGTCCATCGTGGCCCACGGCACGGTGCACCTGCCCCAGCGAGGCGGCAGCGGCCGGCTCGTGCTCGAAGCTGCGGAACCGCTTTTCCCAGCCGGGGCCGAGTTCGGCCATCATGCGCCGCTTCACGAATGCCCAGCCCATGGGCGGGGCATTGGACTGCAGGTTCGACAGCGCGGCGGCATATTCCGGCGGCACCGCATCGGGAATGGTGGACAAAAGCTGCGCCACCTTCATCAGCGGCCCTTTCAGGCCGCCGAGTGCATCGGCGATGTCGGTGGCGGTCTTTTCCGCATCCAGTTCGCGGCCGAGCAACCGTGCCGCGGCAATGCGGGTCGCCACGCCGGAAAGGTCAGTGCCGACGCGGGCATAGCGCGCCGCACGCGCGGTAAAGCGGTTGCGTTCCTGATCGCGGTTGTCTTCAGCCACTTCCGGCCTCCAGAAATCCTGCCCTGCGCCCCGCGACTTCATGTGGCCCGCGGGGCCCCGCTTTGCCAGCCCCGGGTTCAGGATTCGCCGGGCAGGATGCGCAGCAGGCCAATCAGAACCAGCAGCACCAGCGGGGTGAGGAAGTCGGTATAGAGGATCGGCCCGGCGTTGCCGGCAGCCATGTTGCCGGTTTCGCTGATCTGGACGATATGGCCAACGCCCGCCCCGCCAAGAAAGCAGGCCGACATGATCGCCGTCGCGGCGGCGAAGCCAAGATTTCGGTGGAACAGGCCGGCCAGAAGGCCGGCGACACCGATGCCCAGATTGGCCAGACCAACCTCGAACTGAAACGGGCTCGGCGCCCAGCCGATCGATGCCGCCGCCCGGTCGGCGAAGAACACATGGCCCATGAAGGCCCACAGGCTGAGCACGCCGAGGGGGAAGACGAACACCCATATCATCAGCGTGCGCAGCGCCACCCGCAGGCCGCGCGGACCGCGGGCAAGCTGCAGGGCGGTGGCCACGAGCGCCAGCACCCATGCAGCCACGGGCATGAAGAAAACCATCGCAAGCCTCCGCACACACCGGGGAAGATCAGGAAGGAGGGGTCGGCACATTGCCGGCCCCTCGCCTGGTCATCGTGCCTCGCCGGTCGACAAAGCGCCAGTACGCCGTGGCCTGTTTATACGCCGGCAGGCCGTCTCAGCCGAGGCGCTCCAGTTCGTCGATCATGCCCTCGATCACGCCGAGGCCCTGCTGCCAGAACGACGGATCGCGTGCATCGAGGCCGAACGGGGCGAGAAGCTCGGCATGATGCCGGGTGCCGCCGGCGCGCAGCAGATCGAAATATTTCTGCTGGAAGCCCGATTCCGCCTTTGAATAAACGGCATAGAGCGAGTTCACGAGGCAGTCGCCAAACGCATAGGCGTAAACATAGAACGGCGCATGGATGAAGTGCGAGATATAGCACCAGTATGTCTCGTAGCCCGGATTGAGGCGGATCGCGGGACCGAGGCTCTCGCTCTGCACGTCGAGCCAGATTTTCTGGATCTGCTCGGTGGTCAGCTCGCCGTCGCGGCGCTCCAGATGCACGCGCCGCTCGAAGGTGTAGAATGCAATCTGCCGCACCACGGTGTTCAGCATGTCCTCCACCTTGGAGGCCAGCATCACCTTGCGCTCGACCGGCGTGCGG
>DAIPYB010000269.1:0-4739 GCA_036782955.1 Pseudoxanthobacter sp.
AGACAGGTCTCCAGCGTCGTCTCGCCGCCGAGTTCCGGCAGGTCGTCGTTGGACCACGCGATCGGCGCGATGCCGAGGCGGGCCTTCAGCTTGTCACTCATGGGATTAAACTCCAATCCGCTGCTGCTCGCGGATCTTTTCCTGTGCCCGGCGGGCGGCATTCACGCTTTCCAGAACCGAGACTTCCGGCACGCCGACATCCCAGTCCGCGTCACCCGGCACCCATGCATAGGCGTCCGACACGATGGAGATGACGGTGGTGCGGTCGGTGGTCTGCGCCCAGTCGAGGGCAGCTTCCAGATCGGCAAGGCTTTCGGCGTGGCGGGCCAGCGCGCCCATGGCCTCGGCATGGCGGACGAAATCGACGCTGAAGGCTTCCTTCACGCGGCAGTCGGCCAGCAGATTATTGAACCCCGGCACGCCCTTGGCCTGCTGCAACCGGTTGATGACGGCGTAGCCGCCATTGTCGCACACCACCACGATCATCTTGTGGCCGGTGAGCACGGACGAGTAGATGTCCGAGTTCATCATCATGTAGGTGCCGTCGCCGATCATCACGATCGGCGTGCCCTTGCCGCCACGGGCCATCGCCGCGCCCCAGCCGGCGGGGATTTCGTAGCCCATGCAGGAAAAGCCGAATTCGCAATCGAAGGTATCCGGGTTCTTCACCCGCCAGCCCTTCGTCACCTCGCCCGGCGTGCCGCCGGCCGCCGTGATGAGAACATCGTCGGGCCCGGCGCCCCGGTTCAGCACGCCCACGACCTGCGCATAAGTGGGAACGGGCGCGTTGTCCGGCGTCTGGTGCTGATCGAGCAGACGGTTCCAGTCGGCGAAAAGCGCCTTGCCCTGCGCCAGCAGCGACGGATCGACCGCCCAGTCGCCGAGCGCGGCGTCGAGTTCGGCGATGGTTTCCAGCGCATCGCCCACCACGGCCAGTGCCCGATGCTTGGTGGCGTCATAGCGGGCGGCATTGATGGAGATGAACTTCGCCCCGGCGGAAAACGCCGTCCACGAACCGGTGGTGAAGTCCTGCAGCCGGGTGCCGACGGCAAGGATGACATCGGCTTCCGCCGCCAGCGCGTTGGCGGACGTGGAGCCCAGAATGCCGACCGGGCCGATGTGGACAGGATGGTCGTGCGTGAAGGCACCCTTGCCGGCAATAGTCTCGCTGACAGGAATGCCGCGTCGCGCGGCGAAATCCGCCAGCACCCCGGCCGCGCCGGAATAGCGCACGCCGCCGCCGGAGATGATAAGCGGCCGTTTCGCGGTCTTCAGCAGCGCGACCGCCTCCTCCAGCACCTCGCGGTCGGGCCGCGGACGCGGAATGCGCCAGACTGTCGGCTCGAAGAAGGCCAGCGGATAATCGAACGCCCGTTCCTGCGTGTCCTGCGCAAGCCCGATGAACGCGGGGCCGCAATCGGCCGGATCCAGCATGGCGGCGACCGCCTGCGGCAGCGAGGAAACAATCTGTTCCGGCAGTACGATCCGGTCCCAGTAGCGGGTGACGGCGCGGAACGTGTCGTTCACCGTTATAGTGGGATTATTGAAGTGCTCCACCTGCTGCAGCACCGGGTCTGGCACGCGGTTGGCAAAGGTATCGCCAGCGATCAGCAGCACCGGCAGCCGGTTGGCGTGGGCCACGCCGGCCGCCGTCACCATGTTGGCGGCGCCGGGGCCGATGGAAGCGGCGGCGACCATGATCTGGCGGCGCTTCTTCGCCTTGGCAAAGCCGATGGCGGCCAGCGCCATGGACTGTTCGTTCTGCCCGCGCCAGGTCGGCAGAACGTCCTGCACTTGCTCCAGCGCCTCCGACAGGCACGTCACGTTGCCATGGCCGAAGATGGCGAACACACCCGCAAAAAGCGGCACACGCTCGCCATCGATCAGCGTGAACTGGTTGCACAGATAGCGCACCAGCGCCTGAGCCATCGTCAGGCGCACGGTTGGGCCGGACATCTTGTTTCCTCCCCGTTGGGGTTTTCCCGCAGGCTTTTCGCCCGTCGGATTTCGTTGTCGGAAGCGAGATTACGAAATGCATATTGACAATGCAACAGGTCTGCAACGATCATTGCAAAAAACAGGGCGCGGTCAAAATCGCCGCCTCGCAAAACGCCAGAAGCCGGCTGAGACCGGTGGTGAAGGGAAGGAAATCAGATGCTTTCGATTGCCGTTCTCGGCTGCGGCCGCATTGGCCGCATGCACGCCGCGAACATTGCCGCGCACCCGGCCGCGCGTGTCGCCGGTGTGTTCGACGTTCACCGCCCCGCTGCCGACGAGGTCGGCGCGCAGCTTCAGGCAACCGTGTATGATTCGGTTGCCGCCGTGCTGGCCGATCCGGCGGTGGATGCGGTTTTGATCGCCTCCTCCACCCCCACCCACGCTGACCTGATCGAAGCCGCGATTGCCGCCGGCAAGCCTGTTTTGTGCGAAAAGCCCATCGATCTCGATCTTGCCCGCGTCGATGCCTGTGCCGCGAAGATCGCCGGCACAAAGCTGCCGATCATGCTGGGCTTCGTCCGCCGCTTCGATGCCGGCCACAGGGCGGTGCGCGACGCGGTGGCCGCGGGTGCGCTCGGCAACCTGCATCAGGTCATTGTCACCTCGCGCGATCCGGGGCTGGCGCCGGTCGCCTACCTCGAAGCCTCCGGCGGCATCTTCCGCGACATGACGATCCATGATTTCGACATGGCACGCTTCGTCCTCGGCGAGGAGGTGAGCGAGGTATGGGCTACCGGCAGCCGCCTGCTGGAACCTGCCCTGATGGAAAAACTCGGCGACTATGACACTGTGACCGTGGTGCTGCGCACCGCGAGCGGGCGTCAGGCCATCATCAACAACGCCCGCAAGGCCGCCTATGGCTATGACCAGCGGGTGGAGGCCCACGGCGACGGCGGCATGGCCATTTCCGAAAACCATCCGGCCCATCGCATGGTGCTCAGCCAGTCCGATTTCACTGCCCGCGCCGCGCCGTTGCAGAACTTCTTCATCGAGCGTTACCGCGAGGCATTCGCGGCCGAGATCAGCGCTTTCGTCGCCGCCGTCACCGCCGGCAAGGCACCGGAAGTCGGCTTCGAGGATGGCCGGGCCGCGCTCGTGCTAGCCGAAGCTGCCCTGCGCTCCATCGCCGAACGCCGCACCGTGGCCGTCAGCGAAATCGGCTGACCCGCACAGTTCCCGGACAATCCGACATGCCTGACACGCTCTCACCCGCCGCCGCGGGCGGCGATCTCTATCGCCCCTACGGCCTGTTCATCGACGGTCGCTGGTGCCCGGCCACCGGTAACGCCACGACGGAAGTCGCCAGCCCTGTCAGCGAACGGCCGCTGGGCCGTGCCCCTGCAGCCGCTCGCGGCGATACCGACGCCGCTCTGGGGGCTGCTGCACGCGGCTTCGCCCGCTGGTCGCAAACCGCCGCCTTCACCCGCGCCGACGCACTGCACCGCATCGCAGACGAAATGGTGCGCCGCGCCGAGGACGGCGCCACCATGATCACGCTTGAAACCGGCAAGCCCATTGCGCAGGCCCGGCGCGAATGGGTGCTCGCCTGCGACCAGTTCCGTTGGTACGCCGAGGAAGCCCGCCGCATCTACGGTCGCGCGGTGGAAAGCCGCGTGCCCGGCGGGCGGTTCGAGGTTTCCCATCCCCCCGTTGGCATCGTCGGGGCTTTCACGGCGTGGAACTTCCCGGCCGCACTGCCCGCCCGCAAGCTGGCCCCGGCACTGGCCGCCGGCTGCGCCGTGGTGCTGCGCCCCTCGGGGCAGACACCCGGCGTCGCCATGGTGATGGTGGACTGCATCCGCGCCGGCGGCCTGCCGGACGGTGTCGTCAATCTGGTCGTCGGCGCCACGGCCGATACCTATGCCCCGATCATGGCAGATGCCCGGGTGCGCAAGGTTTCCCTCACCGGCTCCACCCGCGTCGGACAGCAGATGATCCGCGACGCGGCCGACACGGTGAAAAAGGTCTCGATGGAGCTTGGCGGCAACGCGCCGCTGATCGTATTCGACGATGCCGACCTAGAACTGGCCCTGAACATGAGCGTGCCGACCAAATTCGCCAATTGCGGTCAGGTGTGCGTCACCCCCGACCGCTTCTTCGTCCACGACAGCCTCCACGACGCTTTCGTCGAGGGTTTCGCCGCCCGCGCCCGCGCACTGCGGCTTGGCGACGGCATCGACCCGGCGGTGGATGTCGGCCCGCTCATCAACGCACAGCGGCTGGCGGAAATCGCCGGCATCGTGGATGGCGCGGTGAAAGCGGGTGCAACGGTGGTTGCCGGCGGCCAGCGTGCGGCGGATTTCAACGCCGGTCACTTCTATGAGCCGACCGTGCTGGCCGACATCCGCGACGACATGGGCGCCTTCGCCGAGGAGAATTTCGGCCCCGTCGCCGCCATTACCCGCTTCTCGGAGGAGGACGAGGCGCTGGCCCGCGCCAACGCCTCCCCCATGGGGCTTTCGGCCTATGCCTTCACCCGCTCGCCGGCCCGCGCACGGCGCCTTGTCGCCGGGCTGAAGGCCGGCATGGTGGGCATCAACTCCTTCGCCATGGCCGCCTCGGAAGCCCCTTTCGGCGGCACCGGCTTCTCCGGCATGGGTCGGGAAGGGGGGCCGGAAGGCATCGCCGACTATCTCGATACCCGCCTCGCCCAGATCGTGTTCTGAAGGAGCCCCCCCATGATTCCCAACAGACTGAAGCAGATATGGGCCAAGGGGCAGCCGGCGCTGAACGGCTGGCTT
>DAIPYB010000270.1:0-4729 GCA_036782955.1 Pseudoxanthobacter sp.
GATCCGCGCCCTTGCGGTGTTGGCGCGCACGGCGGCGCACCGGCTAGGCGCCACTCATGGAGACGCAGCCGGCAATGCCCCGACCGCCGTGCCGCTTTCCGCGCTGCCGTCGGGCATGATCCCGGAATATCGCGCCAAGGCGGTGCTGGCGGAAGCCGGCCTGCCGGTGCCGCGCGGCCGCCTTGCGGTGAGCGTTGACGAGGCGAAGGCCATTGCCGCCGAGATCGGCTATCCGGTGGTTCTGAAAGCACAGGCTGTGGCGCTGCCGCACAAGAGCGATGTCGGCGGCGTGGTGCTGGGCCTCGGCGACGAGGCGGCGCTTGCGGCCGGCTGGCAGCGGCTGCAGACCTCGGTTGCCGCCGCCCGGCCCGACCTGACGCTGGAGGGCGTTCTGGTCGAGGCGATGGGGCCGCGCGGGACGGAGCTGATCGTCGGTGCCCATGTGGATGCCGACTGGGGGCCGGTGCTGCTGGTGGGCTTCGGAGGCGTTCTGGCGGAAGCGATCCGGGACGTGCGCCTCATCGTGCCCGAACTTTCGGCGGAATGCATTGAGCAGGAATTGCTGAAGCTGAAGACGGCCGCCCTTCTCACCGGCTTCCGCGGCGCCCCGGCGCTGGATGTGCCGGCGGCGGCGCGCATCGTCGCCCGGCTGGGCGCCATGATGCTCGCCAACGATGCGATCCGCGAGGTCGATATCAACCCGGTGGTGGTGTTTCCGGCCGGCGAGGGCGCCATTGCCCTCGATGCGCTGATCGTGGCGGCCTGAGAAGGGAAACGGCATGCTGACCTATCGGGCGCCACTGCGCGACATGCAGTTTGTCATCGAGGAATGGCTTGCGGCCCCCGCGGGCTGGGCCGCTCTTCCCGGCCTTGAAGACTGCGACGGCGAAACCGCTCTCCATGTTCTGGCCGAGGCGGCAAAATTCGCCGAGACCGTTCTCGCTCCGCTGAATGCGACCGGCGATGCGCATGGCGCCCGGCTTGAAGACGGTGCGGTGGCGACGCCGCCCGGCTTTGCCGCCGCCTATGCCGCCTATGTGGACGGCGGCTGGCCCACGCTGGCCTTCGCGCCGGAATGGGGCGGGCAGGGCCTGCCGCACCTGCTCGATGTTGCCTTCGGCGAAATGCTCTATGCCGCCAATCACGGCTGGGCCATGTATGCCGGCCTCACGCAAGGGGCCTATCGCTGCCTTGCGACTTATGCGGACGACGATCTGAAGACCCGCTTCCTGCCGGGCATCGCCGCCGGCACGCACCTTGCCACCATGTGCCTGACCGAGCCGCAGGCCGGCAGCGACCTCAATCTTCTGCGCACGCAGGCGGTGCCGGCCGGCGACGGCACTTTCCGTATTACCGGCAACAAGATCTTCATTTCCGGCGGCGAGCAGGATTTTACTGCCAACATTATCCATCTGGTGCTTGCGCGCCTGCCCGATGCGCCGGCTGGCACGAAAGGGCTGTCGCTGTTCGTCGTGCCCAAGCTGCTCGGTGCAGAAGGGGCGGTGCGGCGCAATGCGGTGCATTGCGACAGCATCGAACACAAGATGGGCATCCGGGCGAGCGCCACCTGCGCCATGCGGTTCGAGGGTGCGGAAGGCTGGCTGGTGGGGGCACCAAACGGCGGCCTTGCGGCCATGTTCGTGATGATGAACGCCGCCCGCCTGCATGTCGGCCTGCAGGGGCTGGGCCATGCGGAGCGGGCCTTCCAGCTTGCCCTCGCCTATGCGACCGAGCGCCGCCAGTCCCGCGCGCCGGGCTCGTCGGCGCCGCGTGGCGGGGCGGACCCGATCGCCCGTCACCCTGCCATGCGCCGCATCCTGATGCGGCTGAAGGCACTGACCGAGGGCGAGCGGATGATCGGCTACTGGGCCGGTGATCTTCTGGATCGCGCCGAGCAGGGCGGCGACCGGCAGGCGGCGCATCTGCTCGGGCTGCTGACGCCGGTCATCAAGGCGTTTTTCACCGATACCGGCTTTCAGGCGGCAAGCAGCGCGCTGCAGGTTTTCGGCGGCTACGGCTATGTCGGCGAATATGCCATCGAGCAGACCCTGCGCGACAGCCGCATTGCCATGATCTACGAGGGCACCAACGAGGTGCAGGCGATCGATTTCACCCTGCGCAAGACGCTGGCGGACGGCGGGGCAGGGCTTGAGGCTCTGTTTACGCTGATCGCCACCGAGGCGGCGCTGGCGGAGGCCGATCCGGCATCGGCGCAGGCCGGTGCGCTGCTGGCCGGGGCGGTGGAGAAGGTTCGTGCTGCGACCGGTGCTCTGGTGGCAGAGGCTGCCGACGATCCGGAGCGCGGCTTCCGCGCAGCCGATGATTTCCTGCGCGCCAATGCATGGCTGCTGCTTGCCTTCGTGTGGACGCGGGCGCGGCGCCTGTGCGCGGGCCGGGCGGGCGACGATCCCTTCTATCGCGCCAAGACGGAGACGGCGGACTATTTCTTCGCCCATCTTGCCCCGGAGATCGACCACGGTCTCGCGCTGGTTGCGGCCAGCCGCGCGCCGCTGCCGGAGCCGGCCGGCGCATGACGGGCATGGCAACAGCGCGGGCGGCGGCGGAAGGGCCGGGGATGCCTTCGGCAACGGTGCATCCGGTGGGCGCGCTGCCGGCCCGCGGCCCGCTGTCGGCCGGGCGCCTGCCAGTTGAACCCTTGCCAACGGCCCTCCGGCATGTGTTGGTGCTTGAATCCGCCTTCGGGTTCTCACGCCAAGACAAACGGATCAGTGCCTGCCATGTCGTCCGCCCCGCACTCCGCCCCCGAAACCGACCAGCCGGCAAACCGCGACGAGGTGGATTACGGGATTCTGAGCCGGCGCTTCGGTTACCTGCTGCGCCGGGCAGAGCAGGTGGCGACCCGCGATGCCAATCTGGCGCTGGCGCAGTTCGATCTGGTGACGACCACCTATTCGGTACTGACCGTTATCGAGAGCAATCCGGGCATTTCCCAGATTGCGGTTGCCAATGCGCTTGCGGTGGAGCGGGCGCGGCTCGTGCGGCTGATCGATCCGCTGGAGGCGCGCGGCCTGCTGCAGCGCCGGGCCGGCGCGGACCGGCGTGCCAACGCGCTCTACCTGACCGAGGCCGGGCGCACGGTGCTGGCCGGCGCCCATGCGGTTCTCGATGCCGAGGACAGCAAGGTGCTGGAGCGGCTGGGCACGGACGACGCATCGGCGCTGGTCGCGCTGTTCTCCGTCTTCCGCAACGGCTGACGGGCCGGGCGGCCCGGCAAACATTGCCACTGTCAGATCGCTGACGACGCGGGCGGGCCGGAAGGGCCGGTCCGCGAACGGGCGGGCTTTGTCGCCGCGCCACGACAACCAAGAGACAAAAGCCCGCCGCCGAGACATGGGCGCGGGACCGAAAAAAACACCGGGAGGCAGAAATGGATATTGCTCTCATGATCGGCGCCGACAGCGCACCGGCCGGCACGGCGGCGACCTTCGACCGCCTCGACCCCGTTACCGGCCAGCTGGCGACGCGCGCCGCCGCCGCCCGCAAGGCGGACGTGGACCGCGCGGTCGAGGCCGCCGCCGCCGCCTTCCCTGCGTGGTCCGTGACCGGCCCGACGGAGCGCCGCGCCATCCTGAACCGCGCCGCCGACCTGCTGGAGGCAAGGACGCCGGCTTTCATAGAGGTCTGCATGGCCGAGACCGGCGCCACGGCGCCATGGATCGGCTTCAACGTCATGCTCGGCGCGCGCATCCTGCGCGAGGCGGCGGCGATGACGACGCAGATTCGCGGCGAGGTCATCCCCTCCGACAAGCCCGGCACGCTGGCCATGTCCGTGCGCCAGCCCGTCGGCGTGCTGGTCGGCATGGCGCCGTGGAACGCGCCGGTCATCCTTGGCGTGCGCGCCATCGCCATGCCCATTGCCTGCGGCAACACGGTGGTGCTGAAGGCATCCGAGATGTGCCCGCACACCCACCGCATGATCGCCGAGGCGCTGGTGGAAGCGGGCCTGCCGGCGGGTGTCATCAACGTCATTACCCACGCGGCCGAGGATGCGCCGGAAGTGGTGGCGGCCCTCGTCACCCACCCGAAGGTGAAGCGCATCAACTTCACCGGCTCCACCCGGGTCGGCAAGATCATCGCGAAGCTGGCGGCCGAGAGCCTGAAGCCCGTGCTGCTGGAACTCGGCGGCAAGGCCCCGCTCGTGGTGCTCGACGATGCCGATATCGACGGCGCGGTAAATGCGGCCGCCTTCGGCGCATTCATGAATCAGGGCCAGATCTGCATGTCGACCGAGCGGATCATCGTCGACGAGGCGGTGGCCGACGGCTTCACCGCTGCCTTCGCCGCCAAGGCACAGGGCCTGCCCCATGGCGATCCGCGCGGCCCGGTGGTGGTCGGCTCGGTGGTGTCGCAGGCGACCGTCGAGCGGTGCCGGGAACTGATCGACGATGCACTGGCGAAAGGGGCGGTGCTGGCGGCCGGCGGCGCGGGCGACAACACCCTAATGCCGGCCACCGTCGTCGATCGCGTCACGCCGGACATGAAGCTGTTCTACGAGGAGTCTTTCGGCCCCATCGTCTGCGTCGTGCGGGCGCGCGATACCGAACACGCCATCGCGCTGGCCAACGACACCGCCTATGGCCTGTCTTCCGCCGTCTTCGGCAAGGACCTGCAGCGCGCCATGGCAGTGGCGGGCCGCATCGAGGCCGGCATCTGCCACATCAACGGACCGACCGTCGGCGATGAGGCGCAGATGCCGTTCGGCGGCATG
>DAIPYB010000271.1:0-4691 GCA_036782955.1 Pseudoxanthobacter sp.
GCGGGTGGTGCGGGTGGCAAGCCGGCTGGCCGCCGCGCTGAACGCGCCCTGGCTCGTCGTTTCCCTCTTTCGCCCGGACCGCGAAGCAGTGGATGGGCCGGCGGCGGCGCGTCTCGACGATCTGTTTCGTCTGGCCGAGCAGCTCGGTGCCGAAACCCGCCGGCTGACGGCAACCGATTTTGCCGGCGAGGTACTGAAGACCGCCCGCCGCGAACATGCCACGCAGATCGTGGTCGGTGTGCCGGCCCGGCGTCGGTTCCGGCTGCGCCTGTCGCCTTCGCTGGCCGACGTGCTTTCCGCACAGGCAGGAGGCATCGGCATTCATCTTGTCACGGCAGCAGGCCCTGCGACACCCGGCACGGCCCCGCGTCCGCGCACGCGCCCGCGCGATCTGGTGCTGCGGGCGCTGCCGGCAGCGGCGCTCTGCACTCTCCTCGCCTGCCTTGTGGGCACCGCGCTCAACCACTTTCTCGTGCTGCCCAACGTCTCGCTGCTGTTTCTGATGGCCGTGGTGGTCGCGGCGATCTCGGCCGGCTATGCCGCTGCGCTGATGGCGGCCGTGCTGTCAGGGCTCACCTACAATTTCTTTTTCATCCCACCTCTTTATACTTTCACCATCGCCTCTCCCCACGAGGTGTTTGCATTCGCCATTTTTCTCATCGCCGCGTTCTTCACCGGCGGCATCGCCTCGCGGGTGCGCGACCAGGCCCGCGCCGCGCGCACCCGCGCCGCGGCCGTGCAGGCGCTGTATGACTTCTCGCGTCGCCTCTCCGGCGCGGCGGGACCGGAAGACGTGGTGTGGGCAGCGGTCTCGCAGCTTCACACCGTGTTCGGCCGCCCGGCGGTCTTGCTGAAGCAGGATGGCGACCGGATGGAGCTGGCGGCGGCTTGGCCGCCCGACACGGAGTTGACCGCGACGGACACAGGCGCCGCCCGCTGGGCCTTCGGGCACAACGAGCCGGCCGGCCGCCACACCGGCACCCTGCCTGCCAGCCGGTTTCACTTCTGCCCGCTGGTCGGCCCCCATGGCGTGATCGGCGTATGCGGGCTGGAAGCCGATGGCCTTGCCCCGGACCGGCTTTCCGACCGGATGCTGATGGCGGTTCTCGACCAGACCGCGATTGCGCTCGACCGCGCCCGGCTGGCGGACGAAGCGCTTGAGCAGGCCGCCCGGCTGCAGGGCGAAAACCTGCGCGCGGCCCTGCTTTCCTCCGTCTCCCACGATCTGCGCACGCCGCTTTCCACGATAACGGGCGCGGTGACGACGCTGCGCCAGTTCGGCGAAAGCATGGATGCGCCCAGCCGGGCCGATCTGCTGGCCAGCATCGAGGAGGAAAGCATGCGGCTTTCGCGCTTCGTCTCCAACCTGCTGGACATGACGCGCATCGAGGCCGGCACGCTGGACGCGCGACGGGACTGGATCGATGCCGGCGATGTCATCGCCACCGCCGCCGAACGCTGCGCGCGCTACTTCCCGCAACTCACGCTCGATGTCCGCGTGGCATCCTCCCTGCCACTCATTCGCGGCGACAGCGTGCTGCTGGGGCAGGTGTTGTTCAATCTCATCGACAATGCCGCCAAATACGCCCCCGGCAGCCCGGTCAGGCTCGATGCCGGCCGGCAGGGCGGCGAGATCGTGCTGACGGTCACCGATTCCGGTCCGGGCATTCCGGCCGGGGAGCGGGAACGTGTGTTCGAGAAGTTCTTCCGCCAGACCCGCTCGGATGGCCGCCCGCCCGGCACGGGTCTCGGCCTTTCCATCGCGCGGGGCTTTACCGAGGCCATGGGCGGTCATATCCGCGCCATGGATCCGCCCGACCATCGCGGCACGCGGATCGAGATGCGCTTTCCCGCCGACGGGACCGCGCCGCGGAGGCTGACGACATGAACACAAGCCGGGTTCTGGTGGTGGATGACGAGGCGCAGATCCAGCGCTTCCTGCGCCCGGCGCTGACGGCCGCCGGCTATGACGTACTTGAGGCCGGCACCGGCGCCGCCGCGCTGCAGGCGGCCTCCACCGCAGCGCCGGACGTGATCATCCTCGACCTCGGCCTGCCGGACATGGATGGCAAGACGGTGATCTCGCGGCTGCGCGGCTGGTCGGACGTGCCGGTCATCATTCTCTCCGCGCGCGACCGCGAGAGCGAGAAGATCGCCGCCCTTGACCTCGGCGCCGACGACTATGTGGAAAAGCCGTTCGGCATCGGCGAACTCACTGCGCGCATCCGCTCCGCGCTGCGCCATCGCCACGGCGGCGTGGCCCCCTTCACCCACGCCAGCAGCGGCGGCCTCGAAATCGACGCCGTCCGCCGTGTGGTTACCCGCGAGGGCACCGCGATAAAGCTGACACCGAAGGAATACGATCTCCTCGTTCTGCTGGCCCGCCACGCCGGACGGGTCGTGACACACCGCGCGCTGCTGACCGGCGTATGGGGGCCGGCACATCAGGAAGACCTGCACTATCTGCGCGTCTTCATCGGGCAGTTGCGCCAGAAGATCGAAGCCGATCCCGGCCGGCCGCGCATCATCCGCACGGAGCCCGGCGTCGGTTATCGCTTCGCCGACGACGCCCCATAGCGGACGCGCCGCGATTTTCATCGCTGCCCCACCGGGGAGCGATATACAAGCATCCGATTTTCTGAGACCTTCCTGTCCGCGCCCGATATGGCCGGGCTGCCCGGACGCCCTGCGCCCCGGAACAAGGTCAGTCGCCAGACCCGCTTCAGCTTCAGTTCCGCAAACAAGCGTCCGGTCGTTGCCGGCCGCCGCGACGATGCTCCCGACCTCGGCCCCGGTGCCGCTTCTTCTGCTCCCCGGGCAGTTCCGCAAACATCACCGCAGCTTCTTGCAGACAGGAACCGGACAAAATGGGTTACGTCACGACACAAGACGGCGTCGAAATCTTCTACAAGGACTGGGGTCCGCAGGACGCCCAGCCGCTGTTCTTTCATCACGGCTGGCCGCTTTCATCCGATGATTGGGATGCGCAGCTGCTGTTCTTCCTGCAGCACGGCTACCGCGTGGTGGCAGCCGACCGGCGCGGTCACGGGCGCTCGGCCCAGGTCGGCGACGGCCACGACATGGACCACTACGCCGCAGACAGCAATGCGGTCGTGGAACATCTCGGACTGCGCAACGCGGTCCACATCGGCCACTCCACCGGCGGCGGCGTGGTAGCGCGCTATACCGCCCGCTATGGCGGCGATGGCCGGGTGGCCAAGGCCGTGCTGATCGGTGCGGTTCCGCCGATCATGCTGCAGACCCCGGCCAACCCGGGCGGGCTGCCGATTGAAGTGTTCGACGGCTTCCGCAAGGCGCTGGCGGCAAACCGTGCCCAGTTCTACCGCGATGTGCCGGCCGGCCCGTTCTATGGCTTCAACCGCCCGGACGCGAAGGTCTATCCCGGTGTCGTCGATAACTGGTGGCGGCAGGGCATGGCCGGCAGTGCCAAGGCGCAATATGACGGCATCAAAGCCTTCTCGGAGACCGATTTCACCGACGACCTGAAGGCGATCACAGTGCCAACCCTCGTCATGCACGGAGATGACGATCAGATCGTACCGATTGCCGATTCCGCGCTTCTCGCCGTCAAGCTGCTCAGCAATGGCACGCTGAAGGTCTATCCCGGCTTTCCGCATGGCATGTGCACCACCCATGCCGATGTCATCAACGCCGACCTGCTGGCGTTCATCAGGGCCTGAGGCTGCGGCCGGGCGCGGCTTTACCGCGCCCGGCCCCGATCCAGCAACCGTTCATCGCGGAAAGCGTGGCCATGGCACGCGGAAGGCGTAAAAGGTGCGGCGCATAGCGGGGACAAGCCGACAAAGTGCACTTTGTCGGCAAAAAATGCTCATGACCGTCTTGACCGTAAATGCTCCTAACAGTTAGCCTTCCTTACAGTCGAGGAGGCGAGAGTGATTACGGCGAC
The DNA here is from genome assembly GCA_036782955.1 of Pseudoxanthobacter sp. Lineage (GTDB taxonomy): Bacteria > Pseudomonadota > Alphaproteobacteria > Rhizobiales > Segnochrobactraceae > Pseudoxanthobacter. The sequence goes on from DAIPYB010000271.1 coordinate 3,929, forward strand.
TTCCCCCCACATCATGCGGCAGACGAACGCGGTTGGCGTGTTGCAGGCGATCCGTCGCTGTGGCCCGATCACCCGGGCCGATGTGGCGCGCGAAACCGGCCTCTCGAAGCCCACCGTCAACGCCATCGTGGGCGAACTCGTGGCGCGCGGCTATGCCCTTGAGGGAGAGCCGTCGCAGAGCCGCCGCCTGCGGCCCGGTCCGCAGGCCAATGTGCTCACCTTCAATGCCGGTGCCGGCTATGTCGTCGGCTTCGATCTCGGCATCAGCCGCGTGCGCGCCGGCCTTGCCGATCTCGACGGCACCATCCTTCTCACTGATGAACACAGCTTCTCCGACGCCCCCCCGGCCCTGCCGGCCTTCGTGGCGCTGCTGACAGACCTCGCCTCCGGCCTCGCCGCGCGCGCCGGCCTGAACGACAGCGACATATGGGCCGCGGGGCTGGGCCTGCCGGGTTTTCTCGACCGGCGCGACGGTGACATTCGTCTGGCGCCGGGGTTCGAGTGCTGGCAGGGCCTGCCGTTCCGCACGCTGCTGGAGCGCGCGTTCTCGCAGCGCTTCGGCTGCACCATCGTCGCCGGCGGTCGCGTGCAGTTTGCCATGCTGGCGGAACATCGCCATGGCGGCGCGCGCGGTCTGGAGAATGCCGTCTTCGTGCATCTGGGCAAGGGTATCGGCCTCGGCCTTCTGGTGCGTGGCGAGATCTTCGAAGGCGCGGAAGGTTTTTCCGGCGAAGTCGGCAGCGTGCCCTTCGCCTGCGACGAG
>DAIPYB010000272.1:0-4681 GCA_036782955.1 Pseudoxanthobacter sp.
GCCCGGCAAGGCGGCAACCGGCAAGGCGACAACCGGCAAAACGACAACCGGCATGGCCAGAGCCGTGGTGGCACACAGCGCCGCACGCAGCACGGCACCGGCGCGGGGGCCCCGCTTCCCGTCCCGCGCCTCCCCACCGGCGATAACGATGGATTTGACCGCAGCCAGATCGCAGCCGGCCGCCTTGCTCGTGGTGCCGATTGTATATCGCACGCCACTCACCCCTCTCAGATATGCCCGGGGGCTGTATCCGAGAGCGATGTTTCACAAACAATACACTGGCTTACGGAGATGCAATTTAAGATTGCGAATATGAAATCATCGGTTTTGTAATTCAGTTACACAACCATGATGCCGAATAAGACGGCTACAGAAATATTCTGTTTATATTGTTTCACAATGGACTGAAATATCAGCCGATTGCGGCGCACCGGCATCGATCGCCGAAATCAAAAACAACCGCCGCCAATTATCCGCCGCAAGAACAATATTATCACCAATGCGACCATATGGCGCCATTCTGGGCGGCAGTAATTATTTCAAAAAATAACACACACGGCGAATAATTCGAAATAAATCGCGAATCACAGTGATTTATAAAGAAAAAAATCCATCAATTTTAAAAATATACGTATAAATCCAAAGCCTCACCTTCCAATCACGATCCGAATTGCACCCGTCACGGTCAGTCCTGGCAGGCTGCGAGGCGCTCTGTGCTTCTCGTGGCACGACCGACCGGCAGGCACCGCACGCCGCAACCGGAAGCAAGTGCGCGCGGCTCCTTACTCAGTCGTCATAGTGGTGCACGTCATCGACGAACGCCTTCTTCATCATCTTCCCGAGTGCAACGAAAGGCTTGCTGAGCTTTTCGAACGTCTCCAGCGGATGCAGCAGAACCGAATAATCGGCACCACCGCAGACCTGCCGCAGAGCCTCGTCGTCAAGTGCCAGACCTTTTTCGTGCCCGATCATCATTCATCTCCTCATGAAGCCATGGCAGCATGCCTGGCGGCGATATCCGCCCCGTGCTGCCGATGCCCGTCACTATGTCCGCCGCCCCTGACGGCAACCTTACAGCCACCGCCAACCGGCCGCCCCGGCTCTGGCAGCCTCAATGGAAGTTGCGCGCCCGCACGACCAGTCTTCCGGGCGGCGGCATGTTCTGCCCTGCATGTTCTTGCCCTGCATATTCTTGCCCGGCATGTTCTTGCCCGGCATGTTCCTGCCCGGCCGGCCAGCCGGGCGGCTGCGGCAGGCCGCGATCGGAGCCGGCCCGGGCTTCATCGCCACGGCCGGCCGGCCATGTGAAGCCGGCTCCGCGTCCGCCGAGCCCCGCCAGCAGGTCGCCATGGTCCGTGAAGCTGCGGGCCACCACATGGATGATCTCGCCCTCGCGCTGCACCCGGCCGCGCACGGCCACGAGGTCGGCCGACAGGATCAGCCGGCGCTGGCGATCGAACAGCCGGGACCAGATGACGATGTTGGCGATGCCGGTTTCGTCCTCGATGGTCATGAACACCACGCCTCCGGCGCTGCCCGGCCGCTGACGCACCAGCACCAGCCCCGCCAGCACGATGGATGCGCCGTCGCGTGCCTTTTCCAGCGCCGCGCAGGGGCGAATGCGGCGGCGGGCCAGATCGTCGCGCAGGAACGAGACCGGGTGCGCCCGCAGGCTGAGGCCGGTGGCGCTGTAGTCCTCCACCACCTCCCCGCCATCAGGCAGGGGCACCAGCGACACCGCCGGCTCGCGGACGATGCCGCCCCCGCCGGCGGCCTCCGCCGCGGCAAACAGCGGCAGCGGCTCCGCCGACAGGGCCTTCACCGCCCACAGCGCCGCGCGCCGGTCGAGGCCGAGCGAGGGGGCGAAGGCATCCGCCTCCGCCAGCCGCTCCAGCGCCGCCGTCTCCAGCCCGGTGCGCAGCTGCACGTCGGCGGGGTCGGCATAGGCGCTGCCGGCGCGGGCCAGCACCAGACGGGCGCCGTCCTCCTGCGCAAGGCCCTTCGCCATCCTCAGGCCGAGGCGCAGCGCGAAACGCCCCGGCGATCCGGCGACCGGCTCCAGCGTGCAGTCCCAGCGGCTGGCGTTCACATCCAGCGGCCGCACCTCCACGCCGTGCGCCCGCGCATCGCGCACGATCTGTGCCGGGGCATAGAAACCCATCGGCTGGGAGTTCAGCAGCGCGCAGGCAAACACCTCCGGGTGGTGGCACTTCAGCCACGACGACACATAGGCCAGCCCGGCGAACGAGGCGGCATGGCTTTCCGGAAAGCCGTAGGAGCCGAACCCCTCGAGCTGGCGGAAGGTGCGGGCGGCGAATTCGGCGGCATAGCCATTGGCAACCATGCCGCCGATCAGCTTGTCGCGGAAATGCGAGACCGTTCCGGTGTTCTTGAAGGTGGCCATGGAACGGCGCAGGCTGTCGGCCTCGGCGGGCGTGAAACCGGCACACTCGATGGCGATGCGCATCGCCTGTTCCTGAAACAGCGGCACGCCGAAGGTACGCTCCAGCAGGGCGCGGAACTCCGGCCGGGGATAATCCACCGCCTCGCGGCCGCTCCTGCGGCGCAGGTATGGATGCACCATGTCGCCCTGAATCGGGCCGGGCCGCACAATGGCGACCTCGATGGTGAGATCGGCAAGGTTGCGCGGACGCAGCCGGGGCAGCATCGACATCTGCGCCCGGCTTTCGATCTGGAACACGCCGATGGTGTCAGCGCGGCAGATCATGTCATAGGTCGGCGCATCGTCCCCCGGCACGCTGGCCAGACCGAGCGGCAGGTTCTTCCATTGCGCCAGAAGCTCGAAGCTGCGGCGCAGGCAGCCGAGCATGCCCAGACCCAGCACGTCGACCTTCATGAATTTCAGGATGTCGATGTCGTCCTTGTCCCACTCGATCACCTGCCGGTTTTCCATGGCGGCCGGCTCGATGGGCACAAGATCGTCGAGGCGCTCGCGGGTCAGCACGAAGCCGCCGGGGTGCTGGGAGAGATGACGCGGAAAACCCGTCAGCGCGGCGGCAAGGTCGAGCGCCAGCGACAGGCGGTAATCGGCCTTGTCCAGCCCCAGCCCCGTCGCCTCGTCGGGCGAGAGCCCCTTGCGGCCCCAGCCCCAGATCTGGCCGGCAAGCAGCGCGATCAGGTCTTCGCCCAGCCCCAGCGCCTTGCCGACATCGCGCACCGCCCCCCGCGCGCGATAACGCGTGACGACGGCGGTGAGCGCGGCATGGTCGCGGCCATAGGTGTCGTAGATCCACTGGATCACCTGTTCGCGACGCTGATGCTCGAAATCGACATCGATATCCGGCGGCTCCCGCCGGGCCTCGCTGATGAAGCGTTCGAACAGCAGATTGCCGTCCTTCGGGTCGATGGCGGTAATGCCCAGCACGTAGCAGACGGCGGAATTGGCCGCCGAGCCGCGGCCCTGACACAGGATGCTCTCGCCCGTCGCATAGGTGACGATGCGGTGGACCGTGAGGAAATAGGGCGCATAGGACAGTTCGGCGATCAGCTTCAGTTCGTGCTTCAGCTGCGCTTCCACCGTCGGCGGCAGGGTTTCGCCGTAGCGCTTGCGGGCCCCCGCCCATGTGCGCCGCTCCAGCGCCTCCTGCGCCGGGGTGCCGTCCTCATCCGTCTCGTCGGGATATTGATAGGACAGGTCGTCGAGCGAAAAACGCGCCCGGGCGGCGATTTCGCGGGTGCGGGCGAGCGCGCCGGCATGGCGGGCAAAGAGACGGGCCATTTCAGCCGGCGCCTTCAGATGCCGGTCGGCGTGGCGGTTGAGGCGCTGGCCGGCTTCGTCGATGGTGCAGCCCTCGCGGATGCAGGTCAGCACATCCTGCAGAATGCGCCGGCCGGGCTCGTGAAACAGCACGTCGTTGGTAACCACCGTGGCAACGCCGGCAGCGGCGGCCATGTTCTCCAGCGTGGCAAGGCGCACCGCGTCGCCTGGCTGGCGGTGCAGGGTCAGGGCCAGATAGCCGCTGCCGCCGAAGGTCTGCCTCAGGCGGGCGAGGCGAAAGCCCGGCGGCTCGCCACCCTCGCACAGCAGCACCGCCTGCAGACCCTCCGCGCTGGCCGCCAGATCGTCCCAGCCCAGCCGGCACGCGCCCTTGCCGGCGCGCCGCTTGCCCAGCGTCAGCAGCCGGCACAGCCGGCCCCACGCCGCCCTGTCGGACGGGTAGACCAGCACGGCGGCATCGTCGAGATCGAGCCGGCAGCCGGCGATGAGGCGCACCCCCGCCAGCCGCGCCGCCTCATGGGCACGCACGAGGCCCGCCACGGAATTGCGGTCGGTGACGGCAAGGGCGTCGTAGCCGAACGCGGCGGCGGCGGCGAACAGTTCATGGGGATGCGAGGCGCCGCGCAGGAAGCTGTAATTGGAGGTCGCCTGCAATTCCACATAGCCGCTGAGGGCCAGCGGCGGCGGCACGGGCGGCAGCAAAGGCGGCGGGGCGGCGCTCATGCGAACACCCCGTGCAGGAACCAGCGCTGCGAGCCGGTGGCCGCATCCTCGCCGTCGCCGGTGCGATAGACCCAGAAGCGGGCGCCGCTCTCGTCCTCGAGCTGGAAATAATCGCGCACCGCCGCCTGCTCGGCCGCCCGCTTCCACCATTCGCCGAAAATGCGCTCCGGCCCGTCGGCCCGCGCCACGCGATGCACCTGCCCGCGCCAGACGAAGTGA
>DAIPYB010000273.1:0-4680 GCA_036782955.1 Pseudoxanthobacter sp.
GCTGGCGGTGTCGATGTCGTTCTGGCGACCGGTCGTGGCTTCGATCCGGCACCTGGGTTCCGCTGTCGCTGATATACCCCGGAGCCGATATTCCGGTGGTGACGCTGTCCATCCAGCCCCGACTCGATCCGGCCCACCATTATCGCGTCGGGCAGGCTCTGCAGGGGCTTGGCGCCGAGGACGTGCTGGTGATGGCATCCGGCTCGATCACCCACAATCTCGGCGAGGTCTTCGATCGGCGCACCGGCCGTATGATGGCGATGGATGCGCCGGAGACCGACTGGGCGCGCGATTTTACCGACTGGTTCACCGAGCGCATGAAGGCCGGTGCAGTGGACGACCTGATCGGCTACCGCGCCCGGGCGCCTCATGCGGTGCGGGCCCACCCGCACGACGACCACCTGCTGCCGCTTTATGTTGCGCTCGGCGCGGCCGGCAAGGGGGCTACGACCGAGGTGATCCATTCGTCCGGCCAGTTCGGCTCGCTGATGATGGATGCCTATGCCTTCCATCCGGCCGGAGCCGATGCACGGCAGGCGGCCTGAGCCGGTATTCAGGATGAAACGGCACTGGCGCGGCCCCCGCCGAGCCGGTAAAACGGACTTGCATATGAAAAGCGCTTTCCCGGCGTGAAACTCGGCCGTCCGGGAAAGCACCGTCCGCCGGCCGCCGGCAGACGGGCCGAGCGGATAAGGGTTAGCCGTGCGCGAAAGATTTCTCGAGGGCATGAGCCGGGCGGCCTGGCAGGTGAGCATCGTCACCACGGACGGGCCGGCCGGGCGGGCGGGGCTGACGGTGAGTGCCGTGACCTCGCTTTCCGCCGATTCTCCCAATCCATCGCTGCTGGTCTGCCTGCACGATGCCAATGCATCGACGCCGATCATCCGCGAAAACGGCGTTTTCTGCGTCAGCATTCTCTGCGAGCAGCAGAAGGTTATTTCCGATGCCTTCGCCACGCGCCGGCTGACGCCGGAGGAGAAATTTGCGACGGGCACATGGGAGCGGCTTTCCACCGGCGCGCCGGCGCTGAGCGATGCTCTGGCAGTGTTCGACTGCCGTCTTGAGGCATCGCTTCACCATGGCACTCATTGGGTGCTGGTCGGCGGGGTCGTGGCGATGGATCTGCCGCGCGAGACCAGCGGGCCGCTGGTCCATTCCCATCGCCATTATGGCGGCATTCACCAGATCGACGGCTGACGGCAATCCCGCTCCGGCGACGGCTCTGTTTTTCAGGCCTCCGGGTCGAGCGGAACCGTGCCGGCCGGGGTGCCATCCGCGCCAAGCTGGATCTTCTCCACCCGCATTTCCGCCTTCCGCAGCAGCGCCTCACAGTGCTTCTTCAGGGCTTCGCCGCGCTCGTAGGCGGTGATGGATTCCTCCAGCGCCACGGACCCGCGCTCCAGCGTGTCGACGATCTTCTCAAGCTCGCTCAGCGCGGCTTCGAAGCTCATTTCGGCCACATCGGCGTTGGCGGCGGGCTGCTTGGCGGCCATGGCTCAGGCTCCGTTGGAAACGAAAAAGGCGGCCCTTGATGCGCCATCGGCCGGCGGAATGCAATCGCGGCCCGATTGTCGAGGCCGATGTTCAGGTCACCGGAGCCTTAGCCTTTCATGCCTGGGTTCTTGGCGCCGCTGCCCGGCGCAGGCGGTCGGCAATGGCTTCTCCCAGCCCTGTTGCCGGCAGTGGCTGGACCGCGATGCAGGCGGCCCCCGATGCGTCGAGGCTGCGCAGGCAGGCAAAGAGGTTGCGGGCCGCCTCTGCCAGATCGCCGGACGGGCTGAGATTTTCTGCCGCCACGGCGTTCTCCGCCCCCTGCGGCGGCGTTGTGCCGAACGCGAGCAGCGCTTCGTCGGGCGCGATGCGCGCGGCATCGAGCCGGACCTTTGCACGCGGTGCATAATGGGATGAAAGTTGCCCCGGTGCCTGCGGGCGATCGGGGTCGGCATCCGGTCGGCGCAGCGGAACACCCAGAACCGCCTCGATATCGTCCGCGGCCAGCCCGCCGGGTCGCAGCAGCACTGCCTCCGGTCCGGCAAGGCTGACGATCGTCGATTCGACGCCGACCGGACACCGGCCGCCGTCCACCACTACGGCAACGCGCGACCCCAGATCGGCGACCACATCGGCGGCCGAGGTCGGGCTCACCCGGCCGGATCGATTGGCACTGGGGGCAGCGACGGGGCGGCCCAGCGCCTCGGTCAACAGGCGCACGGCGCGCGAGCGCGGCACGCGGATGGCGACGGTCGGCAGCCCGGCCGTCACCGCCGGCGCGATCGTGGCGTCCGGCGCCAGCGGCACCACCAGCGTCAGCGGACCGGGCCAGAACGCTTCCGCCAGCAGGCGGGCGCGGATATCGAACACGCCATGGCGCTGTGCCGCAGCCGCCGTGCCTTCGTGCACGATCAGCGGATTAAACGACGGCCGGCCCTTGGCCGCATAGATGGCGGCCACCGCCGCCGGGTTGGTGGCATCGGCGGCAAGGCCGTAGACGGTCTCGGTGGGCACGGCCACCAGTCCGCCGCCCGCAAGAACGGCGACGACCTCGGCAAGCCGGCCAGCATCGCCGGCGAGATCGGCTTCCGAAAGGACGAGCGGCTCCATGTCCGGTACACCTGTCGTGCTCATGGCTCCAGCCCCAATGCCAGACGGGTATCGGCTGCGAGCCGGACATCGCCGACATGGATGTCGCGCCGGTTCAGAAGCGCCTTCCGGCTCCAACGCTGCAGGAACGCCCGCTCGGCCTCGTCACGGGCGACATAGCGCTCCAGAACGGCCGCCATGATTGCCTCGGAGGCGCGGGTCGCGCCATCGTCGATCTTCAGCGCCACGCCGAGGCCAGCTTCGGGCAGGATCGCGCAGAACACGCCCTCTGCACCGGTTTTCACATAGGCCCGCTCGCCGAACCGCTCGCCGATGGCCGTGCAGAACCGGCCGGTGCCGGCCACCATGAAGGGGACGGCGGCCGCCGCTTTCCGCAGGCGCGTTGCCGCTGCCGCCCGGCCAGCCGGCAACCCTTCGCCCGTGCCGAGCCGGGCGAAGGCGCGGGCCAGCCGGGTGAGCGGAATGGCATAAGTTGGAATGGAACAGCCATCGATGCCGCGCACGTTTGCATCCAGCGGCGTGCCGGTCACCTCCGATAACGTGGCGGTGATGATGTCCTGCAGCGGATGGTTGGCATCGACATATCCGGCGTGGGGCAGGCCGAGATGGCAGGCGACACAGAGAAAGCCGGCGTGCTTGCCGGAGCAGTTGTTGTGCAGCGCCCCCGGCTTTTCCCCGGCGCGGTTGAGCGCGGCGACATCGCTGCCGCGCTCCGGCCACTGGCAACCGCATTCGAGCGCGCCGGCATCGAACCCGGCCTTGCGCAGCATGGAAAGCGCCGCAGCCACATGGGCCGGCTCGCCGTTGTGGGATGCCCCGGCAAGCGCCAGTTCCGCCGTCGTCAGGCCAAGGGCATCGGCGGCACCGCTCTCCACTAAAGGCAGTGCCTGAATGATCTTGGCGGACGAACGCGGAAAGACCGCCCGCCCGACATCGCCGAATGCAGTCAGGAGCCGGCCGCTGCCATCGCTGACTGCGAGAATGCCGCTGTGGCGGCTTTCCACCAGCGAGCCGCGGGTGACTTCGACGACGAGAGCGGGGTGGGAGGCGGCAGTGTCCGTCATGAAGCAGAAAATCCGGCCAGCCGGCCTTTGGCGGCCGGGAAGGGAACAGCGCCGGTTGGATTAGACCCGCCCGGCGCCATGGGCAATACCGGTTGCGCGCGGCATCAGCGGCCGGCAAACGGCAGGGTGCGGATAAGACTGCCGGCGGAAAGTCCGCCATCGGCGCGCAACACCTCGCCGGTGATGAAACTGGCCTCGCCGGATAGCAGGAATGCGACCGGACCGGCGATTTCGTCCGGCAGGCCATAGCGGCGCTGGGGTACCTCGCCAAGCCATGCGCTGCGCAGGTCCGGCCCGTGGGTGCGGGCGACCACGGGGCTTTCCACCGCCCGGGCGCCACGGCGTTGACGCGGATGCCCACCGGGGCCAGCGCAACCGCCATGGAGCGCGTGAGCGCAACGAGCGCCCCGTGGGAGGCTGCCGCCGCCACCTGTCCGATGGCTCCGCGAAAAGCCGCGACCGAGGCAATGTTGACGATTGCCGCCCCGTCCGGCATGTGCGCCACGGCGGCCTGCGACACGGCGAAGGCGCCGACCACGTCCACGTCCAGAACCTGCCGGAAGGTGGCGACGGAAAGGTCCTCGAACGGCTCGTCCAGCGCCAGCGCGGCGGCATTGACCAGACCGTTGATCGCGCCCCATTCGTCGGCGATGCGATCCAGCACGATGGCCACGGCTGCCTCGTCCGCGACATCGACCGGCTCGCCGATCAGTCTTTCCCCGGCATCCGCCATGGCATCCAGAGCGTCGTCGATGGCATCTTCGTCGCCGTCGAGAACGGCCACGCACCAGCCTTCGTCCACCAGCCGGCGCACTGTGGCCAGCCCGATGCCGCTCGCCCCGCCCGTGACCACTGCCACCGGCCCGTCCGCACGCCGCCCCGCCGTCATCCGAAAACTCCGCGCCGCGCGCCGCGAAAAAAGGTTGCCGCCTCGGCTCTTTTGACATCGCCGCCGCGCCCTGTCGATGGCACCGGCGGGGTTGGGAGGCTATTCCACGAACACCGTCACGCTGTC
>DAIPYB010000274.1:0-4656 GCA_036782955.1 Pseudoxanthobacter sp.
TCTGGACCAGAACCGCGTCATCCGCCCCCACCCGGCCTTCCGCCTGTTCGCCACGGCCAACACCATCGGCCTCGGCGACACCTCCGGCCTCTATCACGGCACCCAGCAGATCAATCAGGGCCAGATGGACCGCTGGTCGATCGTGACCGTGCTGAACTACCTGCCGCACGACCGCGAGACCGACATCGTGCTCGCCAAGGCGTCGCACTTCCAGGACGAGCCGAACGGCCGCGAGACCGTTTCGCGCATGGTCCGGCTGGCGGACATGACCCGCAACGCCTTCATGAACGGCGATCTCTCCACCGTCATGAGCCCGCGCACGGTCATCACATGGGCCGAGAATGCGCAGATCTTCGGCGATCTCGGCTTTGCCTTCCGCCTGACCTTCCTCAACAAGTGCGACGAGACCGAGCGGCCGCTGGTGGCGGAATTCTATCAGCGCTGCTTCGGCGCCGACCTGCCGGAATCGTCGGCCAACGTCGTGATGAGCTGACCGCTCAGACGGATAAGGACACCGGGCCGGCCGCTCCGGCCCGGTGACACACGTTCGTGCATGCTCAGGAGGGCACGGCCGCCATGAAGCGCCCGTCGAAGGATCAGGCTCCGACCGAACCGTTCAAGCGCGCCGTCACCGGCGCGATGCGCGCCATCGCGCGCGACCCGGAGCTTGAGGTGACCTTCGCGGCCGACCGGCCGGGGCTGGCCGGCCACGCGGCCCGCCTGCCCGAGCCGCCCCGGCGGCCGACCCGTGCCGACCTGGCGGTGACGCGCGGCATCGGCGATGCCATGGCGTTGCGGCTGGCCTGCCACGATGCCCGCCTGCACCGCACCCTCGCCCCGGAGGGCAAGGAAGCCCGCGCCGTATTCGACGCCGTGGAGCAGGCCCGCGTGGAGGCGCTCGGCGCCCGCCGCATGTCCGGCGTCGCCACCAATCTCACTGCCATGCTGAAGGACCGCTACCATCGCGGCAACTATGCCGAGATCAGCGACCGGGCCGACGCCCCGCTGGAGGAAGCGCTGGCGCTGATGGTGCGCGAGCGCCTGACCGGCTCGCCGCCGCCGTCGGAGGCGGAAAAGCTGGTCTCCATCTGGCGCCCGTGGGTGGAGGAGAAGGCCGGCAAGGGCCTCGACAAGCTGACCGGCAGCGTCGACGACCAGAAGCGGTTCGCCGCTGCCGTGCGCGATATTCTCGTTTCCCTCGACATGGCCGAGAAGGCGCAGGGGCAGGAGGCGGACGAGGACCAGCAGTCGGAGACGAGCGAAGAGGGCGAGGGCGACAACGAGCAGGCCGAGCAGGAAAGCGGGGCCGCCGAATCGAGCGAATCCGCCTCCGCCGATCAGGCCGAGGCCGGAGACGTGGAGGAACAGGGCGGCGAGGCGGAAGCCGAGGAAGCCGGCGAGCGGGAAGTCGCGGAAGAGGATTCCGACGACGAGGCCGACAGCGGTCAGGCCCCGCGCCCGGACTTTCCCTTCTCCAACCGCCGCCCGGAGGGCGACTACAAGGTCTTCACGACCAAGTATGACGAAATCGTCCGTGCCGAGGACCTGTGCGATACCGCCGAGCTGGACCGCCTGCGCGGCTTTCTCGACAAGCAGATTTCCCACCTTCAGGGCGTCGTTGCCCGGCTCGCCAACCGCCTGCAGCGCCGCCTGATGGCGCAGCAGAACCGGTCCTGGCAATTCGACCAAGAAGAAGGCTGGCTCGATACCGCCCGCCTGACGCGCGTCGTCATCGACCCGATGCAGCCGCTCGCCTTCAAGTACGAGACCGACACCTCCTTCCGCGACACCGTGGTGACGCTGCTGATCGACAATTCCGGCTCCATGCGCGGCCGGCCGATCTCGGTTGCCGCCACCTGCGCCGACATTCTCGCCCGCACGCTGGAGCGCTGCGGCGTGAAGGTGGAGATTCTGGGCTTCACTACCCGGGCGTGGAAGGGCGGCCATTCGCGCGAAGCGTGGCTGCAGGCCGGCAAGCCCGGTGGCCCCGGCCGCCTCAACGATCTGCGCCATATCATCTACAAGGCCGCCGATGCGCCGTGGCGCCGTGCCCGTCGCAATCTCGGCCTGATGATGCGCGAAGGGCTGCTGAAGGAGAATATCGACGGCGAGGCGCTGGAATGGGCGCATCAGCGGCTGCTGGCCCGACCCGAGGCCCGGCGCATCCTGATGATGATTTCCGACGGCGCGCCGGTGGATGATTCCACCCTGTCGGTCAACGCCGGCAACTATCTGGAAAAGCACCTGCGCAGTGTCATCGAGGATATCGAGACCCGCTCGCCGGTGGAACTGATCGCCATCGGCATCGGCCACGACGTGACGCGCTATTATCGCCGCGCCGTCACCATCGTCGATGCGGAGGAACTGGCCGGCGCCATGACCGACCAGTTGGCGGCACTGTTCGATGACAAGCCCGCCGGCCGCGAGCCGGCGCGCAAGGCAGGCGGCGGGCGGCGGCGGGCCTGATGGCCCCCGCCCCGCAGCCGCGGCCCTCCCGCCCGCCGGCGGCGCGGTGTCTTCCACGCCCCCGCCGTCGCGCTGTTATGACGGCGCTGCTGCTGGCCGCCGCCCTGACGGGTGCCGGGGCCGCACTGGCTACGCCGCCGCCTGATACGCTCCAGCCCGGCCCGGTGCCGGTCGAAACGCAGGCCATCTCCCATTTCGATCTCGCCCGGCCGGAGCAGACGACCTTCGGCGCCCTCACCTATCTCGGCGGACTGGTGGTGCGCTCTGCCGGCCGCGAGGTTGCCGGTCTCTCCGGCCTGACGCTGACCGGAGACGGCAACGATCTGGTCGCGGTGTCGGATTTCGGCCGCTGGTTCCGCGCCCGTCTCATCACCGATGCCTCCGGCAGGCCCACCGGCCTTGCCGACACCTGGCTTGCACCGATTCTCGACCTGGACGGCCGGCCGACATACAAGAGCCGGGTCGACGCCGAGGCGATCGCAGCCCTGCCGGCCGGCGGCTTTCTGGTATCGCTGGAGGGGCGCGGGCTGATGCGCTTTCTCCCACCCGATCCGTTCCGCGCCCGTCCGCAGCCGGTGGCCCTGCCGGCGTGGCTGAAGCGGCTGCCGTCGAATCGCGGCATCGAGGCCGTAGCGGCGCGCCGGCTGGCCAATGGCGGCACCAGCTATCTCGCCATTGCAGAGACGGCCGCACCGGGCGGGCTGATTCCGGCGGCCTTCATCCCCGCCTCGCCCCATGGCGATGCCGGCTTTTCCCCCGCCGCGTGGCAACGGCGCGACATCCGCGCCGTCGACGGATTCGCGGTGACCGACGCCGCCTTCCTGCCCGACGGCGGCTTGATGCTGCTGGAGCGGCGCTATGACCGCCCCATCGGCGTCTATATGCGGCTGCGGCTGGTTTCCGCCGCCGAACTGGCCGGCCGGGCGCCGATTCTCGGGCGCGAGATCATGCGGGCCGATTTCAGCCATGAGATCGACAATATGGAAGGGCTGGCGGTACACCGCGACGGCGGCGGGCGGCTGGTGCTGACGTTGCTTTCAGACGACAACCGCTCGCTGTTCCAGCGCACGCTGATTCTGCGCTTCCTGCTGGCCGAATGACAAAAAGCCGCCCGGCATCGCCGGACGGTCTTTCCACGCCGGCCCTGCGGCCGACCCGTCGAATCGTATGGGCTCACACCGCCTGCCGGCGGCCGACAGCCTCCGGCAGCAGCAACCCCAGCACGACACGATAAGGCACCAGCAGCACAAGTGCCGCCAGAATCTTGACGCTGAGATCGCCCAGCGCCCACGACATGAAACGCGGCACCTCGGGTGAAAGCACCCCGAGCAGCGGCGCGGCGGCAATGGCGAAATCGTCATTGGCACCGAGGAACACCGCAAAGGGCGCGAAGGCAAGGGTGAAGAACAGCACCGTATCAAGCACTGACCCCACCAGCGAGGCGGTCAGCGGCGCCCACCACCACGCGAGCCGACGCAGGCGGTTGAACACGGTCACATCAAGAATCTGGCCGCACAGGAAGGCCGCGCCGGAGGCAGCCGCGATGCGCGGAGAGGCCAGCGCAGCCGACACCACCACGGCCGCAGCAAAGCCGGCCACCACCACCAGGCGGGCGATGAAGGGGCCATAATAGCGATTGGTGAGATCGGTCACGAGAAAAGCGACCGGATAGGTGAAAGCGCCCCAGGTCAGGAGGTCGGCCAGCACAAGCGGCCCCACCTGCCCCTGAACGGGGTATTGCACGAGGATATTGGAGGCGACGACGACAGCCGTCATCGCCAGAACGGGAATCACCAGATCGCGCAGGCCGGGCCGGCGGACACCGGCGGCCGTGTCGAAACGGGTCGCATGAGAATGGTTCATGGGCATAAACCTCGGGCCTGAAACCGTTGGCGGAAAGCACCCCCGGCAGGACAGACCGGGCAATGCAGAAAGGCCCGGAACAGGCGGCGATGCCGCTCGGTCCGGGCCTTTCGGAAGGTCGTCAAAAAGGCGACGGCGCGCAAGGGGCGCCGAGGCTTATCTCTCAGGCTTCAGCCTGCACGGTCGCGAGCTTGCGCTCGATCTCGCGCTTCACGATCAGGGCGCGCTCGCCCAGCTCGCTGTCGCGGGACTTGAGCAGGAACGCGTCGAGACCGCCGCGGTGCTCCACCGAACGCAGGGCGTTGGCGCTGATGCGCAGACGCACCT
>DAIPYB010000275.1:0-4635 GCA_036782955.1 Pseudoxanthobacter sp.
CGGTGCCGCCACCGCCGGGCTGTCGTCATCGTCCCCACCGGCCGCAGCCAGCGCGGGCTGGGGGGCATTCGGCGATAGTCCGATGAAGACCGGCACGAGCGGCCGGCTGTAGCGGGCGGTCGGTTCCAGAAAACTCGGCGCGGCCGGCGCGGCGGCAGCGGTTTTCTCGCCTTTTTTCTTCTTCGGCGCCGGGGGCGGGGAGACCCACGACAACTCGACCGCGTTCGGATTGGTGATCGAGGTCACGATCTGGCCTTCGCCCGGCCCGGGCCGCTGCCCGCCGCAGACCTCGGCCTTGCGGC
This sequence comes from Pseudoxanthobacter sp., assembly GCA_036782955.1. GTDB lineage: Bacteria > Pseudomonadota > Alphaproteobacteria > Rhizobiales > Segnochrobactraceae > Pseudoxanthobacter. The sequence continues at coordinate 303 of DAIPYB010000275.1, forward strand.
TGACTGGCGCGCCCATGCCCGGCGGGTTGGGGAAGGTGGCCAGCGTCGGGCTGGTGACATGGCGGCGGAAGCTCTCCGTCACCAGGCGGGCGGCGAACTCGTCGCGCTCGCGGGTGGAATAGGCGCCGAGCACCACGGCGATCAGCGTGCGGCCGCCGCGGGTGGCGGTGGCGACCACGTTGAATCCGGCATTGCAGATGAAGCCGGTCTTCATGCCGTCGCCACCCTGAAAGCGCTCCACGAAGCGGTTGTGGGTGCGGATGATGTTGTTGCCGAGTTTCAGGCCGGTGATGGAGAACAGCGCGCGGTGTTCGGGAAACTCGACGAGAATGGCACGGGCCAGTATCGCCATGTCGCGCGCGGTAGTGACCTGCGCATCGTCCGGCAAGCCGTTGGGATTGCTGAAGTGGGTGCGCGTCATGCCGAGGCGTGCCGCTTCGCGGTTCATCTCGCCCACGAACGCGCTTTCGCTGCCGCCGACGGTCTCGCCCAGCGCCATCGCCATGTCGTTGGCCGACTTGACGATCACCATCTTCAGGGCGTTGTCCACGGTCACCACCGTGCCCACCTTGAAGCCCATCTTGCTCGGCGACTGGCCGGCCGCATTCTGGGTCATCGTCACGGGGCTGTTCAGCGTCAGCCGACCGGCCCGAATGGCGCGGAAGGTGACATAGGCGGTCATCAGCTTGGTGATGGAGGCGGGATACCAAGGCTGGAAGGGATTGCCGTCGGCCAGAACCGCGCCGGTGCGCTGGTCGACCACGATATAGGAGCCGATATCGGCCCGTGCGGACCCGGAGCCGGCGATAGTCGCGGCAACGAGCAGCACCGCTGCCAGAAGCGGATGAAAGGCGCGGTGGGCGGGCAAAAAAGGCTCCCTCCGGGTTGTTCGGGCAAGGACCGGGATGCGATATGCCCGGCCGCCTTCCGGCAACACCCTGCCGGCCTGCGGACAGAAAAAAACCACCGCCGCTTCGCCCCTGAAACGGCGCCCCGCCCGGCGGCCGGTTGCGCAAGCGCGCCCGCCGCGCCGCCGGCGGATCGACAATATTGCTCTTGATACTCCATCGCCCCTTCCTTGGCAAAAAGCGCGCGGCTTTTTCTGCCCACCGGGCGGGGTTTCCGGCGACGTGGCGGGGGCTTGCCCTTTCAGTCCGGCGGCCGGCATCTTATCTGTCAGGCCGGCTACGCTGCCGTCGCAGGCGCCTTGGCGCGCGGCAGGCTTTTCTCAAACGCTCTGGAGGCCCGCGATGACCCTGTCCGGCATCCGCAAGCTCGTTCTGCCGTCCCCGGCCGATGCACTGCCCGGCCGCACGACGCCGCTTCCGTCCCCGCCGCCGCATTTCGTCAGCGGCCGCGCGCTGACGCCGCCGTGGCCGCAGGGGCTGGAAGTGGCGGAATTCGCGCTCGGCTGCTTCTGGGGGGCCGAACGGTTGTTCTGGCGGCTGCAGGGCGTTTGGGCCACGGCAGTCGGCTATGCCGGCGGCACCACGCCCAATCCCACCTACCGCGAGGTGTGCAGCGGTCTCACCGGCCATGCCGAGGTGGTGCTGGTCGTGTTCGATCCCCGGATCGTTTCCTACGAGCATCTGCTGCGGGTTTTCTTCGAGGCGCACGATCCGACGCAGGGCATGCGGCAGGGCAACGATATCGGCACGCAATATCGCTCGATGATCCTCACCACGTCTTTGGCACAGGCGGTTGCCGCAAAGAACGCCAGCGCGGCCTATGACGCCGCGCTGCGGGCGCGCGGGCTGCCGCCGGTGACGACGGAGATCGTGCCGGCCGGGCCGTTCTATTATGCCGAGGAAGATCATCAGCAATATCTGGCCAAATATCCGGACGGCTATTGCGGGCTGAGGGGAACCGGCGTTGCGTGCCCGCTTCCGGGCGGGGAGACTGCCGGGGCCTGAGCTGCGGATCGCCGCTCGCGGGCTCTGCGACCGGCGATCCGCGAGCCGTTGTCGCACGGCCGTAACCTGTGGCGGCTAATTGCGGGTGCTGCCCTTGCGCATGGCGTCTGGCAGCGCCACCATCGGCCCGCGTTCCCGTGCCCCGGGAGCGGACGGGCCGGCAAGCTGCGGGAGTTCTGGAGATGTGCGCGCGTCTCAAGCGTCAGGAATCGGTCGCGCAGGGGCTTGAGCGCCTCCTGCGCCAGGAACTGGCGGCAGCCATCGACGCATTGCACGACCAGACCGAGACGCCGGAGGAGCGTGTCCACATCGCCCGCCGCCGGCTCAAGCGGGCGCGCAGCTTTCTGGCCGCGCTGCTGCCTGCCGCCGGCAAGGCGGCGGAGCGCGAACGCCGACGCATCCGCAATGCGGCCCGCCTGCTTTCTGCCACCCGCGATGCCGACGTGGCGGTGGAAACCGCCCGCGCGCTGACGGTGCATGCCGGCGGAGAGGCTGCCTCCGCGCTGGAAAGGCTCACCGCCGCCCTTGCCGGCCGTGCCGCCGGGCAGCGCGAAAGCGCGGTGCCGCTGGACGAGGCCGGCAAGGCACTGGCGCGGGCAGCCGCGGCCATCGACGATTTCCGCATCAGGAATACCCCGGCCGATGCCGGGCTTCTCGTTGATGCCATGGGCGATGCCTATCGCGACGGCCGGCGGGCCATGGCGCGTGCCCGTGCCGAGCCGGCAGCCGAGAATCTTCATAACTGGCGCAAGCTGGTGAAGCACCGCGGGCACCTGACCCGAGCCGCTGCCCGCCGCCTTGCTGCCGCCGGACCGGCGGTCTACGGCGCGCTCGATCGTCTCGGCGATCTGCTGGGCGATGCCAACGACCTGTCGGTTCTGGAAGAGATGGTGGCGGCAGAGCCGGCGCTGGCGGGCGGGCTGACGGAGGCCGCCGCGGTGATCGCCCTTGCCACAGCGCGCCGCGAGGCGCTGAAGACGCAGGCCTTCGCGCTGGGCGAAGCACTTTATGGCCTGCCGGCCCGCCGCTACCGCGCCCTGCTGCCGGCACCGGCCGAGGCACAACCCCAGCCTCAGCCATCCGCTTCGGCCGGCGGGCCGGTGCTGGGTGCTGGCGGCGGTTCCATCGGCCTCCTGACCGGGCGCCCGCCACGCGAATCGGAAGAATAAAGCCGGCTCTCTTGCCTTGTAAGGCTGGTGTCAGCCGGCGGGCCTAAATCTCCTCTCACCGAAACGCACCGGGCCGGCCGGCCCCCCACGAGAGGATGACGACGATGAACACCGCAATCGAAACCGTTGCCCTGAATGATGCCGCTCTGGAAGCCGTGAGCGGCGGTGGCTGGAAGGGCATCGCGACCGGCGCCATGGCCGGCTCGCAGGTCGGCGTGCTGGGTGGCGGGCTGTTCGGCCCGGCCGGTGCGCTCGTCGGCGGGGTCGTCGGCGGTCTGGCCGGCGGCATCGCGGGCAGCTTCGCGCCCGAGCCGAAGGACGTGACCTGCCTCGCCTGAGCGCAAGCGACCGCTTCAGGTCCTGAAAGGCCCCGCCACCCCCCGGTGTGCGGGGTCTTTCCTTTTGCGGCGTGGCCGGCGGCCGTGGATCCGCTCGTGCTGCCGGTGTAGGCTGGCGCCATGATCCGCTTTCTTCTGGTGGCCCTGACATTGCTGTCCCTGAGCACGATGCCGCATGCGGTTTCGGCGCAGGGCATGGCTTTGCCGATGGCCGCGTCGCAGAGCGGCGGACTTACGCAGGGCCAGACCTTGCAGGGCAAAGCCATGCAAGGCCACGATATGCAGGGCCATAACATGCCGGGTTCTGGCGCCGGCAGTGCCGAAGCCGGCAACTGCCGTCCGGGGGAAGGGCACGCTGGCAGCGGGTGCTGCCAGCATTCGCTGGCGTGTGCTTGGATGTGCGCGGGCCTCTCGGCTCTGGCCGTGCCGGACGGTCCTGCCATCACGAGAGGCTTCCTGCGCCCGGCCTATCCGCACAATTCCGGCCCGGTGCTCGCGGGCCTGCCGCCGCCTCTGAATGAACGGCCTCCGGACCGGCATCCCGTCTGATGCCGCAGCCCCGGCCGGCTGGGTCCGCCGGGGGCTTCCAATCACCGGACAGTCCATTTCCCGGAAACCCGAATGGTTTCCCATGGAGGCCTTGATGAATTCCCTCACCCGACGCGGCTTTCTGGCCGCGGGCGCTGCCGTTGTGTCGGCGGCGGCCCTTCCGCGCGCCGGCATGGCCGGAACCGCACCGCTTCCCCTGACCGCCACCCGGCGCGTGCTTGATGTCGACGGGCGTGCCGCGACCGTTTTCGGCCTGACGGGGCCTTCCGGGCCCGGTCTGGTCCTCGATCCCGGACAGGCTTTCCGGGTGGAACTGACGAACGCGCTGCCGGAGCCGACGCTGATCCACTGGCACGGCCAGATT
>DAIPYB010000276.1:0-4623 GCA_036782955.1 Pseudoxanthobacter sp.
CACCGGATTGCGGCCGGCGGCGTTGCGACGCGCCGCCTCCAGCGCTGCGATGGCCCCGCGCTCGCCGTCGATGGCATGCACAGAGGCCGTGCGCGCCAGACGCAGCGCGAACGTGCCGATGCCGGAGAACAGGTCGAGCACCCGGCGGGCATCGCCCACCCCTTCCGCCACCAGCGCGGCCATCGCCTTTTCGGCTGAAACGCTGGCCTGCAGAAAGCCGCCGGGCGGCGGCACCACGCCGACACCGTCGATATCCACCACCGCCGGGCGCGGGGCGAGAATCACCTCGCCCTCGACCGAAAGCCGCGCAAGGCCGAGCGTCAGCACCTCGGCAATCAGCCGCTCGCGCACCTTCGCATCCACCGGCCGCGCCGAGGTCGCCGCAACGTCGAGACCGGCGGCAGATGCCGTCACCGTGAGGCGCACCGGATCGCGCCGCCCCAGCAGCAGGCCCGCCAGCCGGTTCAGCACCCCGAGGCCGGACAGGATCGCCGGGGCAGCCACGGGGCAGTCGGAGAGAGCGAGGATTTCGTGGCTGCCGCGGGCATGAAAGCCAAGACGCAGTTCGCCGTCGATCCGCGCCGCGCTCAGCACCACCCGCCGCCGCGTGCCGGGGCCGCAGGCGATGGCCGGGGCGACCGCCACGTCGAGGCCGCGGGCAGCCAGCGTTGCCACCAGTTGCTCGCGCTTGAACGCCAGATAAGGCCGTTCCTGCCAGTGCTGCAGGGCGCAGCCGCCGCAGCGGCCGAAATGATCGCAGGCCGGCGTGATGCGATCGGCCGAAGGCACGACGATGCCGGCCAGCCGCCCGCGCTCGCCGCTGCGGGTAATGTCCACCACCTCCCCCGGCAGCGTGAACGGCACATAGACCGGCCCGCTGCCGGTCTCCGCAACGCCGTCGCCGCGATGGCCGACGTGGTCGATCTCCACCCGCTCGGCGCTTTCCGGCGCGGCGTCGGCAACGGCGGCCTCCGCCCGGCGCGGCGCGGACGGACGCCCGCCTCCGGCACGGCCGGATGCAGGGCGGGCAGCGGAGCGGATGGCGGCGGACTTCATCGCGGTCACTCGAAACATTCGGCGGACCGGGGCAAAGGGCACCGGCCGGCGGGCGCCGCAGGGGCACCCCGGAAACGAAAGCCTCCCTCCGGCTTCGGGGGAGCGGTCTGGAATCCTTCTTAAACCATTCCAAGGCAAAGCGCTGCCCCCCGGCCAGCCCGCTTGCCCGGCCCGCTTGCCCGGCCGCCGTCAGGCCGGCCGGTCCTTCATGGCGCCGAGCAGGAATTCCCGGTTGCCGTCGCCGCCCAGAATGGGAGAGTCGACATGCCCGGTCACCCGCCAGCCCGGCTGCCGGTCCAGCCAGCCGGCCACGTCCTCCAGCGCAGCCTGCGCCAGCGCGCCGTCGCGCACCAGGCCGCCGCGCGACAGCCCCTCGCGCCCCACCTCGAACTGCGGTTTCACCAGAAAGGCACCGAAGGCCCGCGGTGCCGCGAGGCCGAGTGCCGCCGGCAGCGCTGTCTTCAACGAAATGAAACTGAGATCAGCCACCAGCCCCTGCGGCGGATCAGTGAAATCGTCCGCCGTCAGGTGGCGCACATTGACGCCTTCGCGGCAGATGACACGGGGCTCGGCCCGCAGGCGCGGATGCAGCTGGTCGTGGCCGACATCGAGCGCCACCACCTGCCGCGCACCGCGCCGCAGCAGCACTTCGGTGAAGCCGCCGGTGGAAGCGCCGAGATCGGCGACGCAGAGACCCGCCGGGTCGAAGCCGAAGGCATCGAGCGCCGCGACCAGCTTTTCCGCTCCGCGGGAAACCCAGTCCGGCGCCTCGTCCGCCAGTGTCAGCATGGCATCGGGGGCGACGGGCGTATTCGGTCGGGAAATCGCCTGCCCGTTCAGGCTGACGAGGCCGCGCCGGATGAGATCCTGCGCCCGCGCCCGGCTGGGCGCCAGCCCGCGCGCCACCAGCGCCAGATCGGCCCGCTCGCGCCCGCCGGCCCCGGCCTCCGCCGGCGCAGGCCCGCCGGCGGGAACCGATTTTCCTCCGCGAGATCGCTTTTCCGGCATCTGAGCCTCTTGCAAGTCAGCCGCAATACGCCCCTGATGGCATAACGCTGCGGCAAAGGACAGCACCGGCAGGGGCAAGGACGTGTGGGCGACGGGGGTTCGCGCACGACATGCCGGACCCGCCGTTCAACCACTTTCCCCTCGCGACGCCGGCGGCGTTGCAGGGAAAACCGGCTTGGGATGCGACCATGGACGACCTGCACTACCGGGAATACAAAATTCTCCTGCGCCCCGAGAAATTTTTCGCCTCGACACAATTCGAGGCCTTCTGGGATGCCGTCAGTCATATTGCCAAGAAGAACGACGTCGGCATCACCACGAACAAGAATGCCTTCCACCGCCTCGTGCGGGAAGTTCTGTTCTATGACACCCCGCGATACGACCTTTATCGCAACGCCTTTATCCTGCGCAAACGCACCTTCTATGAAGACGGCTGGCCGCAGAACGACCATGAGCTGACGGTGAAGTTCCGGCATGCCGATCTTTCCAAGGCCGCCGAGGTGGATATGACGCCGCATCTCAACGGCCGCGCGCAGATCAAGTTCAAGGAAGAGATCCTGCCGCTCAAGGACCAGCTCGGCGGCATGCGCAGCCTTTATTCGCACAATTGCGTCCTGACCTCGCCGAACATCGTTCTCAATCAGGGCCTCAAGCACATCTCCGATGTCTTTCCGCCCATGAATGCGATCGATACCTCGCCCGACACAGAGATCAACCTCGTCAACAACGTGGCGGTGGAGGAAATTCAGGTCGATGTTGGCACGTTCGATTTCGGCCACGGGCTGGAGGCGAAGGCCACCATCGCCATCTGGCGCAACCGCGCGTCCGAACAATCGCTGATCGGCGAGTTCGCCTTCCAGGCCAAGTTCAGCCACATCGAGGATCTGCACCGCAAGGCCAAGGAGCGGTCGGAGCACTTCTTCCGCGCCGTTCAGATGAATGCGCCCGACTGGGTCGCCCTCGGCACCACCAAGACCGCCATGGTCTATGGCATCGGCAACACCGTGGTACAGCACAATGAGTGAGGCCAGCGCCGGGCAGCCGGCCCCGCAATCCGGCCCGGTGCAGCCGCTGCCGGGCCGGGGGCGGGTCGGCCTGTGGGAAATCTTCGTCACGTTCCTCATCATCGGCGCCACCTCGTTCGGCGGCGGCGTGGTGGCCTACCTGCGCAACAGCCTCGTGCTGGACAAGAAGTGGCTCGACGAGGACGGCTTCATGGTGGCGCTGTCGATTTCGCAGGCACTGCCGGGGCTGAACGCCACCAACATGGCCATCATTGTCGGCGACCGGCTACGCGGCGTCGCCGGCGCCATCGCCGGCTTTCTCGGCATGACGCTGCCCGGCGGCATCTTCATCCTCGTCCTCGGCGTCGCCTACGTCTCCAACCGCGACAATCCATGGGTCACGGGGGCGCTGGCGGGTGTCGGCGCGGCTTCGGTGGGGCTGCTGGCCGCCATCACGCTGCAGATCGGCAAGAAGCAGCTCGTCCACATGCTCGATCTCTCCATCGTGGTCGTCACGGTGGTGATGGTGAGCTTCCTGCACATCTCGCTGGTGTGGGTGCTGCTGACGGTCGGGCCGGCGGCGATCTTCCTGTTCCGCCCACGGGGCGAGAAGGTGCCCGCCCCGCACGATCATCCGGTGGATTGAGGCGCTCATGAACGACACCAACTGGAGCATTCTGGGCGTCTTCTCCCTCCTGTCGATTCTGGCCATCGGCGGCGGCACCGCCGTATTGCCGGAGATGAAGACCCTCACCATCGAGGCGCATCACTGGCTGACGGACGACCAGTTCCGCAACATCTACTCCCTCGGCCAGCTCGCGCCGGGGCCGAACATGCTGATGGTGATCGTCATCGGCTACCACGTCGCCGGATATCCGGGCGCCGCGCTGGCTTTCATCGGCTTCTTCGGCCCGGCCGGCCTCATCGCGCTTGGCACCAACCGGGTCTGGAGCCGCTTCGAGGGTTCGCCATGGCGCACCGCCGTCCAGCGGGCCATGGCGCCGATCGTGGTGGGACTCATGGCCGCCGGCACGATCGCCGTCGGGCGCACGGCCATCACCGACACGCTCACCGTGGTGTTCGCCGTCGTGGTGTTCGCGGTGATGATGCTGCGCAAGGTCAACCCGGCGCTGCTCATCCTCGCCGGCGGCATCGCCGGCGTGGTGCTGCTGCGCTGAAAGGGCGGCGCCTTCAGGGCGCCGGCGCCACCGGTCCGCTGACGAGGCGCACCCGCGCCAGCACCGCTCCGCTCGCGGTATCGACCACCACGACGGAGCGGCCGGCGCCGTCCTCCACCAGCATCGACAGCGCGCCGCCGTCGAGGCTGGCGGACAGGATTTGCGCCCCGGCCGCCGCCGGAACCGTGATGTCGGCCTCGCGGCCGGCATGCACGGCCTTTCCGCCGCCCCCGATTGTGCGATAGAGGATCACCGAGAAAACGGCGATCAGCCCGAGCGCCATGATGACGCCGGAGGTTCTGACCAGCCGGGTCAGGCGCTGCTGCAGGCGCTCGGCGGCCGGATCGAGCGTCTTTTCGGCAGTCTCGACAGGATCG
>DAIPYB010000277.1:0-4614 GCA_036782955.1 Pseudoxanthobacter sp.
GGTGATGAAGGAATATTTCGGCCGCTTCGGCTTCCTGAAGAAGCTGCAGACCGACATTCCCGAGGTCGGCGCTCCGATCGTGCCACGGGCGTGGAAGGACATCACGGTCGCCACCACTGCCTTCGGCCACGGCATTTCCGTCAGCCCGATGCAGGCGGCGGCGGCTGGCGCGGCCATCGTCAATGGCGGGCGCTATATTCCGCCGACCTTCTTCCCCCGCAGTCAGAGCGAGGCCGACAAGCTCGCCACGCAGATCATCTCGCCAGCCACCAGCGCCAAGATGCGCTATCTCTTCCGCCTCAATGCGGAGAAGGGCTCCGGACGGCGTGCCAACATTCCTGGCTTCGATGTCGGCGGCAAGACCGGCACCGCCGAGAAGGTGATCGGCGGACGCTACTCCAAGGACCAGAACGTCAACTCGTTCATGGCCGCGTTCCCGATGGACGATCCGCGCTACCTGCTGCTGGTCACCATCGACGATCCGCGGCCGGAGAAGCCGGGAGCCCCGCGCTCGTCGGGTGCCAACGCCGTGCCGCTGGCGGCCAACATCCTGCGCCGCGTGATGCCGATGCTGGGCATCCAGCCGCGGCAGGACATGCCAGCCGAGCAGATCCTCGCCTCGGGACACTAGAACGCCTCCGGGCGAAGCCGGGGCCGGTTCGCCGGCCCCGTTTCCGCCTTCCGCCGCCGGCCGGCCACAGAACCCCACGCCGGCCCCCGCATCGCCGGAACCGCCAGAAACCGGGCGATAACCCTAACCGGAGCCAAACAGCACCATGCGTCTCGCCGAACTCGCCCCGGATCTTGTCACCGGCCAGACGGAGGGAAACCTCTCCGTGACCGGACTGACGGCCGACAGCCGCAAGGCGGGACCGGGCATCGTGTTCGCCGGGCTGCCGGGTGTGAAGACCGATGGCGCCAGCTTCGCAGAGGCTGCCGTGCGGGCCGGCTCGCCCGCCGTTTTGGTGGGTACCGGCAGCGTGGTGCCGGACGATCTCGGCGTGCCGGTGCTGCGCGACACCGACCCGCGCCGCCGCCTCGCGCTGATGGCCGCGCGCCTCTACGCGCCCCAGCCGGAAACCATCGTCGCCGTCACCGGCACTGCCGGCAAGACATCGGTTGCCGCTTTCGTGCGCCAGATCTTCGAGGCCACCGGCCACCCGGCGGCAAGCCTCGGCACGCTCGGCATCGTCACCGCCAGCACCAAGTGCTACGGCAGCCTGACCACGCCCGACCCGGTCACGCTGCACGCCAGCCTTGCCCGCGTGCGCGACGAGGGTGTGACCCATGTGGCGATGGAGGCTTCCAGCCACGGTCTCGACCAGCACCGCCTCGACGGCGTGCAGCTGAAGGCCGCCGCCTTCACCAATCTCGGCCGCGATCACATGGATTATCACCCCACGGTGGAATCCTATCTCGCCGCCAAGCTGCGCCTGTTCACCGAGCTTCTGCCCGATGGCGCGCCGGTGGTGGCCGATCCCGATGCGCCGGGGGCCAAGCGGGTGCTGGCGGCGGCTCGCCGGCGCGGCCTGCCGCTCATCACCGTCGGTGTCCACGGCGAGGCCCTGCGCCTCGTCGGCGCGGCCCCGGAGGGCACCGGCCAGCGCCTCGTGATCGCCACGCCGGACGGTGATTTCACCGGTTTCCTGCCGCTGCTCGGCGATTTCCAGATCGCCAACGCGCTGATCGCCCTCGGCCTCTGCGTGGCCGTCGGCGTAAAAGCCGCCGATGCAGTGGCCGCCCTCTCCTGCCTCGAAGGCGCACCCGGCCGGCTCGATCTGGTCGGCCGCACGGATGCCGGCGCACCGGTGTTCGTGGACTATGCCCACAAGCCCGATGCCCTCGAAGCGGTGCTGACCACGCTGCGCCCGATTACTGCTGGCCGGCTTCTGGTGGTGTTCGGCGCCGGCGGCGACCGCGACCGCGGCAAGCGGCCGCTGATGGGGGCCATCGCCGCACGCCTCGCCGACGTAGTGGTGGTAACCGACGACAATCCGCGCAGCGAAGTCCCGGCCGAAATCCGGCGCGAGATTCTGGCCGCCGCGCCGGCCGCGCTGGAAATCGGCGACCGCGCCGAGGCGATCCGCGCCGCGGTTGCCATGCTGGAGGCCGACGACGTTCTGGTGGTGGCCGGCAAGGGCCACGAGACCGGGCAGATCGTGGGCGGCACCGTGCTGCCGTTTTCCGACCATGAGGAAGTGCTCCGCGCACTCGCCGGAAGCCACTGCGAGACGGAGAGCGTCCGATGAGCGCGCTGTGGACCTTTGACGAACTCGTGGCGGCGACCGGCGGTCGGCTGGTGCCGGCCGGCAGCGGCACGATTTCCGGCCTTTCCATCGACAGCCGCAGCGTAAAGAAGGGCGAAGCCTTCTTCGCCATCACCGGCGACCGGCTCGATGGCCACGATTATGTCACGGCCGCGCTGGAGGCCGGCGCAGCGCTTGCGGTGGTCGCGGAGGCACGCCTTTCGGCCTTCTCCGATCACGGCACCAAGCTCGTGGTACCGGACGTGATGGATGCGCTCGGCGCCATCGCCCGCGCCGCGCGCGCCCGCACCGCAGCCAAGGTGGTTGCCGTTACCGGTTCGGTCGGCAAGACCGGCACGAAGGAGGCCCTGCGCCGCGCCCTCGGCGCCGTCGGCTCCACCCACGCCTCGGCGGCCTCGTTCAACAATCACTGGGGCGTGCCGCTGTCGCTGGCGCGCATGCCCACCGGCACCGATTTCGGCATCTTCGAAATCGGCATGAGCGCGCCGGGCGAGATCACGCCGCTGGTCAAGCTGGTGCGGCCGCATGTGGCCATCGTCACCACCATCGCCGCCGCCCACGCCGCCTTCTTTGCCAGCGAGGAAGCCATCGCCGATGCCAAGGCCGAAATCTTCCTCGGCCTCGAGCCCGGCGGCACCGCGATCCTCAACCGCGACAACCGCCATTTCGACCGCCTTGCGGCAGCCGCCCGCGCCGTCGGCGCGCGCATTGTCAGCTTCGGTGCCGACGCGTGCGCCGATGTCCGGCTGGTGCGGGCCGACCTGCGGGCGGAACACACGGAAATCGCCGCCGATATCTTCGGCGAGCGCCATGTCTGGCTGCTCGGCGCGCCGGGTCGCCACATGGCGCTGAACGCGCTGGCGGTGGCCGCCACCGTCGCCGTTCTCGGCGCGCCGCTGCTGCCGGCGCTGAATGCGCTCGGCCAGTTCTCCGCCCCCGTCGGGCGCGGCCAGCGCCACACGCTGTATCTTGAGGGTGGCACTGCCACGCTGATCGACGAAAGCTACAACGCCAACCCCACCTCCATGCGTGCCGCGATTGCCGTTCTGGCGCTGGCGCCCGTGGGGCCGGGAGGGCAGCGCATCGCCGTGATCGGCGACATGCGCGAACTGGGTGCCGATGCCGCAGCCCTCCATGCCGGGCTCGCGCCCGACCTGCTGGCTGCCGGCATCGACCGCGTGTATTGCGCCGGGCCGCTGGCTGCTGCGCTCTACGAGGCCTTGCCTGCGGCCGCCAGAGGAGCCTATGCGCACACCGCCGCGGAGCTCGAGCCGGCCATCATGGCCGCCCTGCGCCCCGGCGACGCCATCATGGTCAAGGCCTCCAACGGCAGCCGCCTCGGCCCGCTCGTTACTCATCTTTGTGCCCGATACGCGGCGCCCGGTGCTGCGGTCGGTTCGGGAGTCTGAAAAGAGGATGCTTTATTTCCTCGCCGATCTCAGCGGACACGCCTCCGTTCTCAACGTGTTCCGCTACATCACCTTCCGCACCGTCGCCGCGATGATGACGGGGCTTTTGTTCGTGTTCCTGTTCGGCCCGGCGATCATCGCCTCGTTGCGGGTGCGTCAGGGCAAGGGCCAGCCGATCCGCGCCGATGGCCCCCAGACCCATCTCGCCAAGAAGGGCACGCCCACGATGGGCGGTCTCATGATCCTGTCCGGGCTCGTGGTTTCCACGCTGCTGTGGGGCAACCTCACCAACCCCTATCTCTGGGTGGTGCTGATGGTGACCCTCGGCTTCGGCCTGATCGGCTTCTATGACGATTACCTGAAGGTGACGAAGCAGAGCCACAAGGGCTTTTCCGGCAAGTCGCGCCTTGCGGTGGAAGCGCTGATCGCCGGCGTCGCCGCCGTCATCATGGCCCGCCTTTCGGCCCCGCCGATGTCAACCGCGCTGGCGATCCCGTTCTTCAAGGACGTCATCATCAATCTCGGCTGGTTCTTCGTGCCGTTCACCATTCTGGTGGTGGTGGGCGCCGGTAACGCGGTCAACCTCACCGACGGTCTCGACGGACTGGCCATCGTGCCGGTGATGATCGCCGCCGGGTCGTTCGGCATCATCACCTATCTGGCCGGCAACGTCGTGTTCGCCGACTACCTGCAGATCCATTTCGTGCCGGGCGTGGGCGAACTCGCGGTCATCTGCGGCGCGGTCATCGGCGCAGGTATCGGCTTCCTGTGGTTCAACGCGCCTCCGGCCGCCATCTTCATGGGCGATACCGGGTCGTTGGCGCTGGGTGGCATGCTGGGTACCATCGCGGTGGCGGCCAAGCACGAGGTGGTGCTCGTCATTATCGGCGGCCTGTTCGTCATCGAGGCGCTGTCGGTCATCATTCAGGTGATCTCGT
>DAIPYB010000278.1:0-4612 GCA_036782955.1 Pseudoxanthobacter sp.
TGCCGCAGTCGCAGACTGATGCAGCCAGAATCGGTATTGCCTTGAACGCCTGCAAATAAAGGCGCCCCGGACGAATGCCGGGGCGCCGTGAGAGCGACAAGAGAAATGAGCGCGACAAGAGGTGCGCAGGAATTTATTCTTCCTGCCTGTGGAGGCTCAAACGGAGCCCTGAAGACCGGCAACCGTTGCCGGCGGCGCGGATCGCGATCCGCGCAGCGCCGGTTTCAGTCGTGCCGGATGGCGTCAGGCTGCTTCGCTGACTGTCGCCTCGATCTGGCGTGCACCGTTGGCTGCCGGTGTGCCGATGGCGATGGTCCGCGGCTTCAGCGCCTCGGGAATCTCGCGCACGAGGTCGATGTGAAGCAGGCCGTTCTCAAGGCTCGCCGCCTTCACGAACACATAATCGGCAAGCTGGAAGCGGCGCTCGAAAGCGCGGCCGGCAATGCCGCGATAGAGAACCGAACGGCCCTCGGCCTCGGTTTCCTTCTTTTCGCCCTTCACCAGCAACTGGTTCTCGCGCACCTCGATTTCGAGGTCCTTGTCGGTAAAGCCCGCGACGGCCATCGTGATGCGATAGGCACTGTCGCCGGTGCGCTCGATATTGTAGGGCGGATAGGCGGGCGCGCTGTTATCGGTGCCGGTGAACTGGTCGAGCGCCTGAAACAGGCGGTCGAAGCCGACGGTGGAACGATAGAGCGGGCCGAGATCGAAATGACGCATGGTGTCCTCCTCCGGAGCAACGGGTGCGATAAGGTTCCGTTCCGCCCGCCATCTGGCCGGGCCTGAGGAACCGGTGCGGACCCGACTGGCGTCCGCACGCATGACATGGGAATGTTCTCCCACCGCTTCAAGGGCGGGAGAGTGATTTTTTGACGGGCGCCCGCAATGGCCGCTCTGGCTTGAGGAAGGCATCGGGGCATGACGGGCAGTGCGAATCCGGCGGGGCTTGCCGGTCTGGCGTCTCTGGTCACGGTGCCCGGCCTTGCGGTGCCTGAAGGCGGCGTGGTGGAAATGGTGCCGGGCCGGCGCAATGTGCCGCTGCGTCTGGCGCGATGGTCGCCGCCGGCCGGGATTGCGGCGCGCGGCACGGTGTTTCTGGTGCTCGGCCGCGCCGATTTCATCGAGAAATATCTGGATGTGGTGGCCGATCTGCGCGCCCGCGGCTTTGCCGTGGTGGTGCACGACCCGCGCGGACAGGGGCGGTCCGGGCGGCTGGCCGCGCCGGGCGTTGGCCATGTCGGCAGCTTTCACGATTACGTGGCCGATCTCGACGCGGTGATGAAAGTGGCCCGCCGGCCTACCGATGGCCTGCCCCTGCCGCGTCCCTTCGTGCTGCTCGGCCATTCGGTCGGGGCCACCGTGGCGTTGATGGCATCTTACCGGCTGCAGAAGGATGTTGACCGCATCGTCGCCGTCGCGCCGCTGCTGGGCTTTTCCGGGCTGGGCCTGCCGGGCTGGTTCGTGGCCCTTGCGGCAGGTGCGGCGCGCATGGCCGGTCTCGGCCGGCGCCCGGCCCGCGAGCGCCCGCAGCCGCCGGAACTGCCGTTCGAGGATAATCCGCTGACCTCCGATCCCGCGCGCTATGCCCGCATCGGCGAGTTGCTGCGGGCCGACCCCGCGCTCGTTTCCGGCCCGCCGTCGTTCGGCTGGGTAAAGGCGGCCGCCGAGGCGATCCGCATTCTGCACAAGCCGGAACTGATCGCGCGGCTGACGACACCGTCGCTGCTGGTTGCGTGCGGCAACGACCGCATCGTTTCCACGCCTGCCATCGAACGCTTCGGCCGCCAGCTGCCGGCCGGTGGCGCCGTGTTCATCGCCGGCGCGCGCCACGAGCTGCTCATGGAGCGCGATGCCTATCGCCGGCAGTTCTGGGCTGCATTCGATGCATTCGTGCCCGGTGAACAGGAATAAGGCGTAGTGCCTGCTTCATAGCCTGTTTGCGCGCGAATAAATCGCTGTCCCTGGTCGTTATTGCTGAAATATCAGGCGGCGGCCCTGAAAATAGGCGACCCAGCGCGCCGGGCGGTGCCCTGAGGCCTCCGCCCGGCTGGTAAGCGGGATCAGTCCTGCAGAGCGCGGGCGCCGATATCGCGTCGGCAGAAACCTTCCGGCCACTCGATCACGTCGACGGCGGCATAGGCGGCATCGCGCGCGGCGCGCAGGGTGGAACCGAGGGCGGTGACGTTCAGAACGCGTCCACCGGCGGCCACGATGCCGTCCGCCGTCTGCTTCGTGCCGGCGTGGAACACCGCTCCGCCGGGCAGCAGCGATTCCGCCTTGCCGATCGAACCGATACGGCTGCCGGCTTCCACCTTGCCGGGATAGCCGCGGGCGGCCATGACCACCGTCAGCGCGGCTTCGCGGCGGAAGGCCAGCGGCGGCAGGCCCGCGAGATTCCCGGTGGCAACCGCATAAAGCACCTCAAGCAGGTCGCTCTCGAGGCGCGCCATCATCGCCTGACATTCCGGATCGCCGAACCGGACATTGTATTCGATGAGCTGCGGCCCTGTGGGTGTCAGCATCAGGCCGGCATAGAGCACGCCGCTGAACGGCGTGCCGGCCGCGGCCATGGCTTCCACGGTCGGCTCCACGATGGTGCGCATCACCTGAACCGAAAGGTCCGGCGTCAGGATCGGGGCCGGGGAATAAGCGCCCATGCCGCCGGTATTGGGGCCCTGATCGTCGTCGTAGGCGCGCTTGTGGTCCTGCGCGGTGGCAAACGGCACCACGGTCTTGCCGTCGGTCAGCGCGAAGAAGCTCACTTCCGGCCCGGTCAGCTTCTCCTCAATGACGACTTCCGCCCCGGCATCCCCGAACGAGCCCTCGAAACAGGCCTCGACGGCGGCAATGGCCTCGGCCATCGTCTCGGCCACCACCACGCCCTTGCCGGCGGCAAGGCCATCGGCTTTCACCACCACGGGCGCGCCGGTGCGCTCAAGATAGGCGAGAGCGGTCGCGCGGTCGGAAAAGCGACCGTAGGCGGCGGTCGGAATGCCGGCCCGGGCGCACAGATCCTTTGTGAAGCCCTTGGAGCCCTCCAGCCGGGCGGCGGCCTTCGTCGGGCCGAAGGCGGCAATGCCGGCAGCGGCGAGGTCATCCACCAGCCCGGCCACCAGCGGCACTTCCGGGCCCACAACCACGAGGCCGATAGCGTTGTCGCGGCAGAAGGCGATCACGGCGGCGTGGTCGGCCACGTCGAGGCCGGTCAGCGTGGCGTGGGCGGCGATGCCGGGATTGCCCGGGGCGGCATAGAGCCGGCCGAGGCGGGGCGACTGGGCAAGCTTCCAGGCAAGGGCGTGTTCGCGCCCGCCGCTGCCGATCAGGAGAACGTTCATCGGGACTTCCGGTGCGATTTGTCGGGGCCGTTGCGCCGCCACCCTGCCGGGCGCGGCCAGTTCACTCGCGCGCCCTTTAGCATGGGGGCGGGCGCTTGCGAAGCAGAACGGGGCGGCGCAGCATGGCGGGGCTTGACGGCCGCCCTAAAGAGTGGTGCCCGAAGACCATGACACCGCGACGCGGGCGTCGCGACGAGACGGGTGTTCCGACAATGAGCTTTTCTTCAAACGGCGCAGGCCGGAGTTCGGTCCATGGCACGGTGGCCGATGCCTCCCGAGGCAACTGGGTGGATCGCTTCGCGCCGGTCTGGCTGAAGCCCTATGCCCGCCTTGCCCGCTGGGACCGCCCCATCGGCTGGTGGCTGCTGTTGTGGCCGTGCTGGTGGTCGGTGGCGCTGGCGACGGGTGCGGCGGGGGAGCGCTGGCCGAATCTGTGGTATCTGGTGCTGTTCCTCATCGGCTCCGTCGCCATGCGCGGTGCCGGCTGCACCTATAACGATATCGTTGACCGCGATATCGATGCCGCCGTGGCGCGCACCCGCTCGCGGCCCATTCCCAGCGGTCAGGTCAGCGTGAAGCAGGCGTGGGCTTTTCTCGCCGCTCAGGCGCTGACGGGCCTTCTGGTGCTGGTGCAGTTCAATCTGTTCGCGCAACTGCTCGCCATCTCGTCGCTGGTCATCGTGGCGGCTTATCCCTTTGCCAAGAGGGTCACGAACTGGCCGCAGGCGGTGCTGGGGCTGGCGTTTTCGTGGGGCGGCCTGATGGGCTGGGCGGCGGTATTCGGCCAGCTGGACTGGCCGGCGGTGCTGCTCTATTTCGGCGCCGTGCTCTGGACCATCGGCTATGACACCATCTACGCCCATCAGGACCGCGAGGACGATGCCGTCGTCGGCGTGCGTTCCACGGCGCGGCTGTTCGGCGAGCGCACCCACCACGCGCTGATCGGCCTGTTCGGCGGCACGGCGGTGCTGGTCCTGTTGTCGCTGGTCACGGCTGGGGCGGGTATTGTGGCCTATATCGGCTTTGCGGCCTTCGTGCTGCATCTCGCCAGCCAGATATTCCGTCTCGATATCGACGATGGCGCCCTGTGTCTCAGGCTTTTCCGCTCCAACACCGTTGCCGGCTGGCTGCTGTTCGCCGGGCTGGTGCTGGATGCGGCCGTCCGCGCCTGAGAAAAGGAAAAAGGCCGGATCCGCAGCGATCCGGCCTTCTCATTTACGTCTGATCCGATGCCCGCGGGCTGGCGAAGCCGGTCAGTTGCGGGCGATGATCTCGCG
>DAIPYB010000279.1:0-4603 GCA_036782955.1 Pseudoxanthobacter sp.
GGCCCGTGGTGGCGGCGACGGCGGCATTCTGCGGGTTGCGCCCGGTAGCGAAGGCGTTGGGCTGGGCCTCGTTGATGATGTAGACGCGCGGCATCGGCAGCCCGGCGCGCGCGGCGAGATCGGCCACGAGGGCGTAGTAATCCGGTGCGCTGCGGGCATCCACCTCGACGGCATTGTACATGCGCAGCACGAGACGGTCGGCATTCCAGTAGCCGACGAGATTGGTGACGGCGGCGACGGCAAGCGCGATCATCATGCCGCTGCTCCCGCCGATGACATAGCCCACGCCCATGAACAGGGCGGTCAGGGCCGCAAGCAGCATTGCAGTGCGGATCATGTTCACGGGATGCCGTCTCCTTCGGGCTCGATGGGCCGGGACCTGTCGTGAAATCTCACGACAGCCTATATGATGGGAACGGACGGGGCCGGCTGCAAGCTGTGGTGGCCGGCCGCCGGCATGCAGCGCGGGAGGAATGCGCCTTGAGCGACAGCGAACCGAATCAGACCGTGGCCGGTGCGCCCGTTTCCGCCGCGCGCGACCCTGCGACCCTGCCGCCGGCGGCCCGCCGCGCGCTGGAAGAGGCCGCCGCCCGCCGCGAGGCCGCGCAGGCCGAGACGCTGCCGCGCGAAATCAACGGCCGTGACGGCCCCGAGCCGGTGCGGTTCGGCGATTGGGAAGTGAAGGGCATCGCCTGCGATTTCTGATGAAGGCGTTGCCCGCTCCTCAGCCGATGTGGGCGATGAGCGGGGCGATCAGCGGCAGGTCGGCCGGGGGCATCGGCCAGTCATAGAGCGTGGCCGGGGCGACCCATTTCAGAGCCTGTCCCTCGCGTCCCTCCGGCTCGCCCTGCCAGCGCCGGCACGACCACAGCGGCATCATCAGATGAAAATCGGGATAGCCGTGGCTGGCGAAGGTCAGCGGCATCAGGTCGTCCTGCCGCACGACAAGGCCCAGTTCCTCCTGCAGCTCGCGCACGAGGCAGGCCTCCGGCCGCTCGCCGGCCTCCACCTTGCCGCCGGGAAATTCCCACAGGCCTGCCAGCGTCTTGCCCTCCGGCCGCTGTGCGATCAGAATCTCGCCGCGGGCGTTGATGAGAGCGCAGGCGGCAACCAGCACGAGACGGGTCATGGATATTTCCTGAAATGGCACCGGCGCTCATGCTGCTCCCGGTCGGCGGAGCATCCGGCAGAGCGGCCGGCCGAAAGGCGGCGGGACGCTCCGTTTAAGCCTTTTGCCGGCGACGGGGAATAGGCCGGCCGGACCTGCCGCGGCCTTTTTGGCCGGCATCGCCTTTCCTCAGGCGGCCGGCAGACGGAATGGCCACCCCGGCTGGCGCGGGGCCGGGCAATAGATTTCCAGAGCGCCCTTCTCGACGCTGAAGACCGCCGGTGTCTGGGTGGTGATCTCGCCATCGGTGTTGACCGGTCGCGGCACACGCGTTTCCACCCGCACATGGTGGCCCCGGAAAGTGCGCGTATAGGGGCTCATGTCATGCAGGCCGAAGCGCACCGCGAAAGCGGCCTGCACCAGATGGGGCAGGGTATCGGCATCGATGGCGAAGACATCCAGCATGCCGTCGTCGATCCGCGCCTCGCTGCCAACCCGCATGCCACCGCCGAAGCGCACGCCGTTACCCACCGTCACCTGAATCGTCTTGAGCCGCGTGGTCTGGCCTTCCGCGGTGATCCACACCGTGAAACGCTTGGTGCACGAGCGGAAGGCTTTGAAGACCGTCACCACATAGCTCAGGGCCTTCAGCCGGCGCTTGAGGGCCGGATCCTGATTCTGGGCCACCGACACCGGCAGCCCCAGACTCGCTGCATTGACGAACACGCGGTCGTTGACATGCCCCAGATCAATGCGCTGGCTGTGCCCTTCCACGATCACCCGTGCCGCCGCGGCTCCGATGGGAATGGCAAGCGTGTGGGCAAGATCGTTCGCGGTGCCGAACGGCAGCAGGCCGAAAGGGCGCCTGCTTTCGCTGAGAGCGGCAGCGGCAGCGTTTACCGTGCCGTCGCCGCCGGCCAGCACCACCGCATCATAGTCGTCGCCATGGCGGCGGATTTCGGCATCGAGAGCGTCTGCGCTGTCCGGACGGCGGTGTTCCACCGCGATGCCGGCCTCCGTGAAGGTTTGCAGCGCGGCTCCGACGCCCGCCGACGCCCGCCCGCTTCGCGGGTTGGAAAGAAGCAGGATCGAACGTGGCCCGGCCATTGCGCCTCCCGGCGTCGCTGGTATCGCTTCATGTCCGTTCCGGCCCGTCACCGGAACACTGCGAACCTCCATATGGTTCGCAAAGCGGATGGCGCCAAGGCGGATGGCTCAAAGAGGCCGGCGGTATCTTCTTGCGGAACGACGAGATGTGCCGTGCCGCACATACACGTTCCATTGTGTTGTCAAAACGGCATACAGGTGCACAGTCTGTCTTCAACGCTGCGAAACACCAGACTGAGAGATGCCGCGCAGTCTCCCGACAGAATCGTCGCTTCAAAAACCGGATGATAATTCCCTCGCTGTGCTGTGCCGCCGGATCACGGGCGCGGAGGCGGTATTGATTCTCGCCGATGGCGTGGCGACAGTCGTGCAGCAGGCGGTTGCGCCGTCTTTTCTGCCGCTCCTGCCGGCGGTGCTGGCTGTGGTTCGGGCTGGATTGCCTGAGGAGGGGGCCGCCTTCCCGGCGGAGATGCCGGTCAGGATCGTGCGGCGGGCCGGCATCGTGCTGCTGGTCTTCGGTGCCTCTCCGGCAGTGGACGAGGCTGAGATCGTCCTGGTCGCAGAACTGGCGGCCGGGCAGACCGCCGCGGCGGAGGCCATTGCGGCCGCACGCCGGGAGGCGGTCTTCTTTCGCCAGATTGCCGAGGCCTCCACCGATACGCTTGTGCGGGGCGATCTCATGGGGCGCAGGCACTATGTGTCGCCATCGGTTCGCTCCCTGCTGGGATATGCGCCGGAGGAACTTGTCGGCCTGCAGGCGATCGACATCGTCCACCCCGACGACATGCCGGCGATGTTGCGGCTGGTGGCCCGCATCCGCGACGGCACTCTGAAGCAGGGGGCGGTGGAGATCCGTCAGCGCGCCCTTGACGGGTCATGGGTTTGGATGGAGGCGCTGGTGCGCCTGACGCTGGATCCTGTTACCGGCGTGCCGGATGGCTATGTGGCCTCGGTCCGCGATATTCGCCGCCGCAAGTCAATCGAGCAGCAGCTTGAACATCTTGCCACCCACGATGCGCTGACCGGACTGCCGAACCGCGCCTTCCTGCAGACGCGGCTGCGGCAGGAGTTTGCCCGGCTGGCCCGTTCCGGGCAGGGGTTCGCGCTGATGTGCATCGATCTCGACCGCTTCAAGGCCATCAACGATAATCTTGGCCATCAGGCAGGCGATGCCGTTCTGAGAATGGTCGCCGACCGGCTCCGGGCCCGGCTGCGCGGGGAGGATACGCTGGCCCGCATCGGCGGCGACGAGTTCGTGGCGCTACAGTGCACGGGCGACGATCCGGAAGCCGCCGCGCGGGAAACCGCCGGCCGGCTCGTGGCGGCGCTGGACACGCCGCTCGATGTCGAGGGGCACCGTCTCGATGTCGGGATCAGCATCGGCATCGCGGTGGCCTACCGTGACGGGGATGGGCCGAAGGATGGCGTTGCGCTTTATCGTGCCGCCGATGATGCCCTCTACAGGGCCAAGAACAGCGGCCGGGGCTGTTTCAGCTTCTGAACCTATCGTCTTCTCATGCAAAAGCCCCCGCCGGATTGCGCCGGCGGGGGCTGTTTTTCGCTGCAATTGACCGATGGGCAGTCCGACTCAGGCGACGAACTGGCCGTGGCAGTGCTTGAACTTGCGGCCCGAGCCGCACGGGCAGGGCTCGTTGCGGCCGACATGGCCCCAGCTTGCGGGATCGGCCGGATTGCGGCTGTCCTGCTCCGCGTCTTCCTCGTTCTGGCCGGTCGTGGCGTCGATGTGGACCGGCGCGGCGGCAGCGATCTCTGCTTCCGCGATGGCTTCCAGCGCGGGCGCGGTGGGGGCTGCCTGCTGCACCAGTTCCACGCGGGCAAGCTGGCCGGTCACCTGCTGACGCAGGCGCGCCAGCAGCGCTTCGAACAGCGTGAAGGCTTCTGACTTGTATTCGTTCAGCGGATCGCGCTGGGCATAGCCGCGCAGGTGGATGGCCGAGCGCAGGTGATCCAGCGTGGAGAGATGCTCGCGCCAGAGCTGGTCCAGCGTCTGCAGCAGCACGGCCTTCTCGATCTGCTGCATGATCGGCGCGCCATATTGCTCCACCTTGCGCGCGATCACCGCGTCGGCCGCCTTGCGGATGCGCTCGCGCACTTCCTGATCGGCGATGCCCTCTTCCTTCGCCCAGGCATCCACGGGCTCGTCGAGATTGAGATAAAGGCGCACATCCTCGTGCAGCCCGCTCACGTCCCACTGCTCGGGATAAGCGCGTTCCGGGATGTGCTTGGAGACGAGATCGTCGATCACCTCGTGGCGCATTTCCGCCACCAGCTCCGATACGTCGTCGGAACTCATCAGCTCGATGCGCTGTTCAAACACGACCTTGCGCTGGTCGTTCATCACGTCATCGTACTTGAGGATGTTCTTGC
>DAIPYB010000280.1:0-4599 GCA_036782955.1 Pseudoxanthobacter sp.
GCAGATCGACCTTGTAGCCCTTCTCTTCCAGCACCTTCTTCATGTTGTCGCCGTCGGCGATCCAGCGCGCGGAAGACTTGGTCGGCATGGCGACGCCAATGGTCGCCTGATCGGCAAACGACGGCGTGGCGAAGGTGACGGCGCCGAGCACGAGGCCGGCGAGAACGGAGGTCAGTGCCTTCATGGTTGGGGTCTCTCCCTGCTTGTTATCGTGACCGCTGCCCTTGGTTTTTCCGGGTCTCCGCTTCCTCTTGCGGGAAGGTCGGAAAGGCCCGGCGGGCAATCTTGTTTTTGTGGCCCGCCAACCGAGGCCGTTGTCTGGCCCGCCGGCTGGCGTGAAAGTCGGCCGGCACCAAAGCCGGCGGCGTCATGCCCTTATCTCGGTTTCGCCGGGGGCAGGCGAAAATGATGGGCGCCCCTCATGCGCAGACGTTGACGGCATTTTGTTATAACTTTCAAATGCTTTTTTCGCCGCAATCCATATAGAAAATAATATACCATGTACCTGAGATGGCCGGACAACCGGCCCCTGTGTCACGACAACCAATTGTATTTTCAAGCGAAAGCCGGATGGGGCCGATAGGGAGCAAGCCCGATGGGTGAAGGCGGATCGATTGCGACTGGCGTGGCGCCTTTCCGCTCAGGTGCCCCGCTGGATCGTTTGCTGCGCGCCGGGCTGAAGTTGCGCCACCTGCAATTGCTCGTGGCGCTGGATGACGAGCGGAAACTGCAGCAGGCGGCGCAGATGCTGCGCATTTCCCAGCCCGCGGCCTCGAAGATGCTGGCCGATATCGAGGATATCGTCGGCACGCCGCTGTTCGTGCGCCTTGCCCGCGGCATCGAGCCGAATGTTTACGGCGAGGCCCTGATTCGGCGCAGCCGCGCCATGCTGGCCGAGTTGAATCACGCCGGCGCCGAAATCGCCGCGCTGCGGGCGGGCGAGGGCGGCAGCGTTTCAGTCGGAGCGGTAATGGCGCCGGCGGTAGAGGCTCTGGTTGCGGCAATCGAAAGCGTGCGCGACCGGCTGCCGCGCGTGGAAATCAGCGCACAGGTGGAAACAAGCGACGTGCTGTCCGAGGCGCTTCTCGCCTCCCGGCTCGATTTCGTCATCGCCCGCATTCCCGCCAACACCGATCCATCCCCGTTCGACTACCGCGAGATCGGTCCGGAAGACGTGGCTCTGGTTGTGCGCGCCAGTCATCCGCTGGCGAGCCAGATGGTGGTGACACCCCGCGATCTGGAAAACCGCGACTGGGTGCTGCAGCCGCGCGGCTCGCTGCTGCGCCGGTCGCTCGAGGCGATGTTTCGTCGTCACGGCGTCGCGGCGCCGGAGCGCGTCGTCAACACCGGGTCCTTCCTGATGACGCTGGTGATGACGGCGCGAACCGATGCGATCGCACCGATGGCGACCTCCGTTGCGGAACTGATGATGGAGGCCGGCAATTTTCGCTGCCTGCCGCTGACCGAACGTCTCGAGGTGGAGCCGTTCGGGCTGATCCGGGCGCGGGGCCGGCAGCTCTCGCCGGCTGCGGAGGTGCTTTATCGCGCCGTGGAAGCCCAGCTGCTGTCCGACGCCTTCTCGGGGTCGAGGTAGCGGGCGAGCGGAAGCCCGGCGGCATTTACAATCGTGCGGCGACGGACCCAAGCTGGCAGTTGCCACAGGAGGCGGTCGGGGGCGGAAACATTTTTCACGGCCGGCGAGACCGGCAAACGGAGCGCAAGGCATGGAGCATGAGGAGGGAAGGGCCGGGCCACGGCCGGCGGCCGCGCCGGCTCAGGTCGATGCTGTGGTCCGACCGCGCAGGCCGGCGCGCCGCGTGCCGCTGCCCGCCGATCTCTTCAGCGAAATTCCCGCCGGAATCTCCGGTGCGGCCTTGGCGCACACCCAGCACGAGCAGGTCTATTTCCGTCTGCGGCATGCGCTCATCGTCGGACGCCTGCAGCCGGGCGTCAGCCTCAGCCTGCGCGGCTTGGCCAATGCGCTTGAAAGCGGCCTGATGCCGGTGCGCGAGGCCGTGCGGCGGCTGGCCGCTGAGGGCGCGATCCGGGTGCTGCAGAACCGGCGGCTGCGCGTGCCGGAACTGACCCCGAGCCGCGCCGAGGAACTGATGCAGGCCCGGCTGTTGCTGGAGCCGCTGTGCGCTGCCCGCGCGCTGCCCCACATCGACGCCGAACGACTCGGGCGGATCATCGCCTCCGATATGCGGATGAACACCAGCTATCCCGCCGGTGATGCCGAGCGCTATATGCTGGAAAACTTCCGGTTCCATTTCGAGATCTACCGCGCGGCACCCTCGGATGTGCTGGTGCCGGTGCTTGAAGTCATCTGGGCGCAGTTCGGTCCGTTCATGCGTGCCGTCTTTCCGCAGGTTGGCGGCTCCGGCTTTGGCGACAAGCACCTTGCTGCCGTGGAGGCCATTCGCGCCGGCGATGCCGCTGCACTGGCGCAGGCGATCCGGGACGATATCGAGGACGGCCGCGCCCTGCTTGAGAGGGCCGTGGCGGACAGCGTCATTTCCCCACCGTGATCCCGTCGCCCCGCGGCCATTGCCGAACTGCAACGGGCGCAATATCGTGATCACAATTACCGGCGCATCAGGGTGCCGGGGGGCGTTTCCGTCCTGCCTCCGTCGTCGTTTTCGAGCCGCCATGCCCGGGTCCGCCATGTCCCAGTCCAACTTGCCCCAGTCCAACTTGCCTCAGTCCGCCTCCGATACCGTCCCTCTCCCGCGCGAAGCCTTCGAGGCCGCCGGCCGGCAGCTTTATGCCGCCGAGGTCGCGGTGTTTGCCGGGCGGCGGCCGGCATCGGCTGCAGCCCACGCGGCGGGCGGGCGCGGCTTCGTTGCCGGCGTTCCGCTGCACTGGATGCTCGACTGGCCGATGCCCTTCCCGATGGTGGTGGCCGAGGCAAGCGGCGTTCACCTCACCGATATCGACGGCAACCGGCTGGTCGATTTCTGCCTCGGCGATACCGGCGCCATGTTCGGCCATGGGCCGGCGCCGGTGGTGGCCGCGCTGGCGGCCAGCGCCACGCGCGGCCTGACCTTCATGCTGCCATCGGCCGATGCGGCGGCGGTTGGCGAACTGCTCAGCCGCCATTTTGCGCTTGGCCACTGGCAGGTGGCGGCAACCGCCAGCGATGCCAACCGGTTCGCGTTGCGGGCGGCCCGCGCGGTAACCGGCCGCAAGCGCATTCTGGTGTTCGAAGGCTGCTATCACGGCACCGTCGAGGACACGCTGGTCGATCTCGTGGATGGGCGGACCATCGCGCGGCGCTCGCTGGTCGGTCAGGTGGTGGACACGGGGCTGACGACCGTCGCGGTGCCGTTCAACGATGTGGCGGCGCTGGAAGCGGCTCTGGCTGCGGATGACATCGCCTGCGTGATTGCCGAGCCGGTGATGACGAACTGCTCGATGATCCTGCCGGAGCCGGATTTTCACGCCGCCCTGCGCCGCCTGACGCGACAGGCCGGCACGCTGTTGCTGATCGACGAGACCCACACCCTGTCAACCGGCCCGGGCGGCTATGTTCGCGCCCACGGGCTGGAGCCCGATCTGGTGGTGATGGGCAAGCCCATCGCCGGCGGCGTGCCCGCCGCTGTTTGGGGCATGAGCGACGATGTCGCGGCGCGTTTCGCAAAGGCGCGGGACCGCGACGAGCACGGCCATTCCGGCATCGGCACCACCCTTTCCGGCTCTGCCCTTCAGCTTGCCTGTCTGCGTGCCTGCCTTGCAGAGGTCATGACCGATGCTGCCTATGGCGCGATGCTGCGGCAGGCTGCACGCATCGCGGCGGGGCTGGAGGAGGCTATTGCCGCCCTCGGTCTCGACTGGCATGTGGCGCGGGTCGGGGCGCGGCTTGAGGTGGTGTTCCGCCGCGCGCCGCTGCGGAATGCTGCCGATGCCCGCGCGGCCGCGTTGCCGGAGACCGAGCGCGCCCTGCACCTGATGCTGCTGAATGCGGGCTTCCTGCTGACGCCCTTCCACGACATGGTTCTCGTCGGCCCGACCGTCACGGATGCTGAGGCCGATGCCTTTGTCGCGGCTTTTGCCGCGGCCGCCGGCCGGCTGCGCCACACTGCGGAGACACTGCGATGACCCTTGCGCCCGATACCCGCGCCGTGCGTCCCGAAGGCGCCGCCGAAATCGACGAGGCCCGCGAATTTCTCGGCGCGCACCCGGAGATCGTGGCGGTCGATCTCGTGCTGGTCGATGCCAACGGCATCGGACGCGGCAAGATGGTGCGCCGCAACGAGCTGATGGCGATCTACCGCCATGGGCGCCATCTGCCGGGGTCGATTCTGGGCCTCGATGTGACGGGCGAGGACGTCGAGGACACGGGCCTCGTGTGGTCGGATGGCGACGCCGATCGCCGGGCCTGGCCGGTGCCGGGTACGCTGGTCGCCCAGCCGTGGACCCATCCGCCCCGCGCTCAGGTCCAGCTTTCGCTCTACGAACTCGACGGCACGCCGATGGCCGCCGATCCTCGTCACGCCCTCGCCCGGCAGGACGAGGCCCTGCGCACCGCCGGCATGAACCCGGTGCTGGCCTTCGAGCTGGAGTTCTACCTGCTAGACCGCGAGGCGACGCCCGACGGCC
>DAIPYB010000281.1:0-4595 GCA_036782955.1 Pseudoxanthobacter sp.
GGGAGGAAAAGGACCTGCCGGACGAGATGGTGTTCTGGGTCAACTATCTCGGCGGGAACATGCGCGATATCGCGCTCAATTTCTCCCGTCCCGGCGGGCAGGTCGTGTGTCAGTATTATACCTTCCTGCGTCTGGGGCGTGAGGGTTATCGCAAGGTACATGGCGCGTGCTACAGCAGCGCGGCTTATCTGGCTGATGAGATCGGCCGCATGGGGCCGTTTGAAATCGTCTACAACGGCGATGCGCACCGCGGCATACCGGCCGTGTCGTGGAAGCTGAAGGAGGGGGCGGATCCGGGCTTCAGCCTGTTCGATCTTGCCGACCGGCTGCGGGTGCGCGGCTGGCAGGTTCCCGCCTATACGTTGCCGGCCAACTGCCAGAAGCAGGCGATCCAGCGCATTCTGGTGCGCAACGGCGTCAGCTTCGACCTGTGCTCGCTGCTGGTGCGCGACATCCGGGCGGCGCTGGACTATTTCGCCGCCCATCCCATCCACACGCCGCTCAGCCCCGGGGAAGCCACCGGCTTCCATCACTGAGCGATACGTCGTGCCATCGCGCAGCGAACCGCCGTCCGGCGCGGACGGACACAACGATCCGTCCCGGCACCCGCGCATCTTCAGCGCGGGTGCGTGGCCGTTCGTTACCCTGCGCCGCTATCGCCATCGCGGGCGGCAGATCCTCTGGCGCTCCCGGCAGCACCGCAAGGGGTTGCTGCGGCGGGAGCGTGCGCAGGAAGGCGCCACGGCGCCTGTCTGGCAGAGTGCGCGCTATAATTGGGTCACGGGCCTGCTGTTCGCCGTCGGCGCCTTTCTGTTCATGCTGGGCAGCGTGTTCACGCTTCTGCCGCCGACCCTCGGCGCGCCATCCGCGCTGGTCACAGCAATCACGTTTTTTCTCGGCTCGGTGCCCTTCACCATGGCCGGTTACATGCAGCACTTTCAGGCGGCCAATGCGCCTGAGTTCTCGGTGCTGCCGCAGGCCGGCGCCCGGCGCGTGACCCTGATCGGCTGGCATCCGCGCAATGCGGGCTGGCTCAGCACATTCACCCAGTTCGTCGGCACGGTCGCGTTCAATTTCAATACTTTCGATGCCATTCACGCGCCGGCCGGCTGGCTGGCGCAGGACATTGCGATCTGGATGCCGGGTTTTGTCGGCTCCGTGCTGTTCCTCGTCTCCGGCTATCTGGCGTTTATCGAAGCCGGTCACGCCTATTGGAGCTGGCGGCCGAAGGATCTGGACTGGCAGATCGTGTTCGTGAACCTGCTCGGCTGTATCTTCTTCATGACGGCGGGCGTGCTGGCCTATGTGCCGCAGGGACCGGAACCGGGCTGGATTCCGGTGGCGGCCAACGTTCATCTCTGGCTGGGGGCACTTGGCTTCTTCGTCGGTGCGCTGCTGCTGATGCGCGAGAGCCGGCTGGCAGATGCCGGCTGAGAGTACGTGTGCGGCGGCGGTCCGGATTCCGGCCGGTGTCCGCAAATCAGACGCTTGCCGGCGGATGGGTTTATCTAAAACATTGAAAAGAGGGACTTAATTTTACTTTTCCGGTGGCATGGCGGCTGCACCGGGGCGTGTCATTGCAACCAACCGGAACCGGTGTTGACCATGACGCAGCGTAATGTGGGTGTTTCGATCGTTGGCTGGGCGCATTCGCCCTTCGGCCGGCTGGGCGAGGCGGATCTGGAGGCGCTGATTACCGGTGTCTCGCGCGATGCCATTGCGCATGCGGGCCTGGGCGCTGGCGAGATCGATGCCATCTGGCTCGGGAATCTCAACGGCGGTTTCTCGCCGGAGATCTTCTGTTCCTCCCTCGTGCTGCAGGCCGACGACGGGCTGCGCTTCCGGCCGGCGACGCGGGTCGAGAACGCCTGTGCTTCCGGTGCCGCGGCGCTCTATGCCGCCGCAGATGCCATCGAGGCCGGCCGGGCGAAGATCGCGCTCGTCGTCGGTGCAGAGAAGATGACCGCGGTCAGCGGTGACGAGGTGACCCGCATTCTGGGTTCCGCCTCCTATGTCCGGGAGGAGGCGGATCGGGGCATGACCTTCCCGTCCATCTTCGGCACGGTGGCGGAGGGTTATTTCGCCCGCTATGGCGACCAAGCGGAGGCACTGGCCCGCATTGCCGTCAAGAACCATGGCAACGGGGTCTCCAACCCTTATGCGCAGATGCGCAAGGCGCTGGATTTCGATTTCTGCAATACGGTCTCCGAGAAGAACCCGATCATCGCCGGTCCCCTGCGCAAGACGGATTGTTCGCTGGTCTCCGATGGCGCGGCGGCGGTGGTGCTGGCATCCGACGACGTGGCCGCCGGCCTGTCGCGGGCTGTGCGGTTGCGGTCGCGGGCACAGGTGAACGATTTCCTGCCGATGTCGCGGCGCGATCCGGTGGCCTTCGAGGGGCCGGCCCGGGCCTGGCAGCAGGCGCTGGCGACCGCCGGCTGCGATATCTGGGACCTCTCGTTTGCCGAAGTCCACGACTGTTTCACCATCGCCGAGCTGCTCTCCTATGAGGCGATGGGGCTGGCGAAGCCCGGCGAAGGCGCGCGCGTCATTGATGATGGCACGGTTGCGCGTGGCGGCCGGCTGCCGGTCAATCTCTCCGGCGGTCTCAAGGCCAAGGGGCACCCCATCGGCGCCACCGGCGTTTCCATGCACGTCATTTCGGCCATGCAACTCACCGGCACTGCCGGCGACATGCAGTTGCCCGGTGCCAGCCTTGCCGGCGTCTTCAACATGGGCGGTTCCGCGGTCGCCAACTATGTCAGCATCCTCGAGCCGGTGAAATAATCCGGCCGGGATGCAGACCGGGCGGGCACCGGGGTGAGGCGCCGGTGTCCGCCCACTTCCGGCCGTTCAGCGACGGCCGGCGGCAGCGAAGACGCGCGGCTGCACCCGGAACGATCCGGTTTCGAAGCGTCGGGCGTCGGCGGCCGGCACTGGTGCCGAAAGCCAGCAGCGGGTCGCCAGATCGGGATGCCGGGCCGCGAGGCGACGGGCACTCAGGTCGTCCGGCAGGCTGGCAAGGCGGATGCGGATATCGGCTTCCATGGCGGCATCGGGCCGGTCGCTGATGAAGACGAGCCGCCCTCCGGCACGGTCTCCGGCCGGCCATGCCTTCAGCATCGTCACGGGAAAGGCCATGTCTTCCACGCACTGCACGAGCGCCGGCGCGGTCCCGCCCTGCAGGGCAATCAGGCCCTTGACGCGCAGCAGCCGGGTGCCGTGATCGGCGAGGATCCGACCCACGGTCACGGCGAAGCCGCGCCAGCGGGAGACCGGCGGCAGGGTCAGGCTGAAAGAGCCGGCGGAGCCGCCATCGTGCGCCGTCGTCTCGCGCCCGGCATCGCCGA
This sequence comes from Pseudoxanthobacter sp., assembly GCA_036782955.1. Classification (GTDB taxonomy): domain Bacteria; phylum Pseudomonadota; class Alphaproteobacteria; order Rhizobiales; family Segnochrobactraceae; genus Pseudoxanthobacter. The sequence continues at coordinate 3,351 of DAIPYB010000281.1, forward strand.
GCCAGTCGAGAACGCGCGGCACGCCGGAGACGGCCTTTATGCCGGCGCCGAACAGCGCCTGCGGTGCCACCGCACCCTGACGGGCGATGGAGCGCGGCGCGGTGGGGTTGAGCGCGTCGAGGCGCGCCTCCAGCGCCAGACGAGCCGGACGGTCGGCAAGGTCCGTCTTGGTCAGGATCATGCGGTCGGCCATCGCAACCTGCCGCATGGCCTCGCCGCGCCGCTGCAGCGGGCCGGCCCCCCGGCTGGCGTCAACTACGGCGATGATGCCGTCGCAGACGAAACGGGCGGCGAGGAAGCGGTCCTCGGCCAGTGTCGCGACCACGGGCAGCGGATCGGCCAGTCCCGAGGTTTCGATGATCACGCGGTCGAGGCGGGCAAGCGTGCGGCGGGAAAGCCGCTCGTGCAGGCGCTTCAGCGCCGGCACCAGATCGCCGCGCACCGCGCAGCACAGGCAGCCCGAGGCGAGCAGCACCGTCGCCTCGTCGAGGCTTTCCACCAGATGGTGATCGATGCCTATGGCACCGAATTCGTTGATCAGCACCGCGGTGCCGGCCATGTCTGCGCGCGCGGTCAGGTGGTTCAGAATGGTCGTCTTGCCGGCGCCGAGAAAGCCGGTGAGCACCGTGACGGGAATGCGGCCGTCGACGGCCGCGGCGGGCACGGCGCCCGCCGGCGGCTGGCCTGCGGAGAACAGCATCGGGTTTCCTCCCTGCGGTCCGGCCTTTGGTGGCCGGTTGCCCGATACCAGCAAGCGACATGCCATGCGCACGTCATCTGCGCGGCGATTCCACGCGCTGACTGTCGCGAGGGCCGCATACGCGACCCAAAATTGAACGCAATTACAAAACAGGTGGCCGGATACCGCACATGAGGGGCGTATTTCATCCGGCTTGCCGGCGTGGCATGCCGGTTGCTAAACCGATGGCGGATGGCCGGGCCGCACCGGCGGATCGGGCCCATAAATCAGGGATGGCGGAGGAAACGTGTCCAGTCGAAAACTCTATTCATCTGCGGAAGCCGCCCTTGAGGGGCTGCTGCGCGATGACATCTCCATCATGGCCGGCGGCTTCGGCCTGTGCGGCATTCCGGCGGCGCTGATCGATGTCATCGTCGCTTCCGGCGTGCGTGGCCTGACGATCATTTCCAACAATCCGGGCACGGAATCCTTCGGTCTCGGCAAGCTGTTCCACACCCGTCAGGTGCGCAAGCTGGTCTGCTCCTATGCCGGTGAGAACGCCGAGT
>DAIPYB010000282.1:0-4592 GCA_036782955.1 Pseudoxanthobacter sp.
GCTTCATGCTGCCGCCGCTGATGTTCACGGCGGAAGAAATCGAGGCGCTCGTCCTCGGCTCGCGCTGGGTGGCGGAGCGCGCCGACGACAGCAACTACGCCAGCGCCAGACAATGGCGCCCGTTCCTGTCCAGCCGACCGCGGGTCAGAAACAAAAAGCACTGAGAAGGTGTAGGCCGACGGGCGCAGGGCTGCCCGGGAGCGGCTCCTGCCGGTCCGCGTGATCGGCGCCGCCTGCGCTTTACTGGCCTGCCGGGCCGGGTTCCGGCTGGGGTATCTGCCGGGCGGCTTGCTTTGCCGCCGTCCGCAGGACCGTGGCGAAGGCGCTCATCGCCTCGTCAGTGCGGTCCGGGCGGCTCTCCAGCACATAATTGACAGACCCGAGCGCCGGGAGACCGGCTTCAGCCGGCAGCTCGGAAAGGCCGGGCGTGCTGAAACTGCGGCCGATGGCCATCACGCCGAGCCCGGCTTCCGCAGCCGCCAGAAGACCGAGCAGGTTGCTGCCCTCCACCACGTTCACCCATGCCCGGCGGGCCGCAAGCAGGGCCGCCTCCTCCATGTCGCGGGTGACACTCGGCTTCAGGTAGGTGATGAGCGGCACGGCATCCTCGCGCCGTATCGGCACCGCCGGGCGGCCAACCCACACCAGCGGCTCCCGCCACAACACCTCGCCGGTACCTTGCGGGTGGCCCTTTCCGAGAACGAGATCCACGTCGCGGGCGCGCAGGGCATTGTGCAGATGCTCGTTGCGGCCGGTGACGAATTTCATCGCGAAGTTTGGAAACTGGACCCGGAAGATGCCGAGCACGAGGGGCAGCCGCGTAGTGGCGAATTCATCCTCGACCCCGACTTTCAGCACACCCTTTATCCCCGGGCGCGAAAGGTGGCGGCGCACATCATCGGCAATCGTCAGGATCGACCGGGCATAGATCAGCATCGCTTCGCCGTCGGTGGTCAGTTCCACGTGGCGGGTGGTCCGGTGGATCAGCCGCCGGCCGAGCCGCTTCTCCAGACGCGCGATGCGCTGGCTGATGGTCGATTGCGAGCATCCGAGCTCCGTGGCGGCAAGACTGAAACTGCGCCGGGTTGCCACCGCGTCGAATGCCTGAAGTTCGTCCGTGTCGACGAGATCGTCCTGTCCGGCCATGTCCTGATCCAGCGATATCCTGCCCGAAGATTCCATCCGTTAAATCCGGCCCGCCTCATGTAGCACGCTTTTCACGACATACCGCCTATTGCAACGGATATGCATCATTCATCGCACCCGCCGATAGATAAGTTCAAAAATTGGCATAAATCAGAATAATTAGAGATAATATTCAAAAATATCCTCGGAGACTATTCCCATTTCCAGCTAAAATGGATTAGTACAAAATCCGAATGAATGAGAACGTTACCACAGACCATGCAGCTTAGGTAATTTGCCGCCCAACCTCTCTCGCAACTTCTCATATCGCAAAATAAATAATAATAGTCGTAATAATTCTGTTGCAGACAAAACTATATAATAAATATCACAAAAAACATTATGTCGATAAATTAAAGCCCGCAATCTATGCAGATATTGAGGCGATGATGACCGACAATATAGCAGAGACCAATCAGACGATGCTGAATATTCCAATCGGGATCGACGCGACTGGCTTTCGCCACGAAACGGATTCCATGGGCGGCATCGATGTTCCCGCCAACCGCTACTGGGGTGCGCAGACCCAGCGCTCGCTGGTCCACTTCTCTATTGGCGACGACCATATGCCGAAGCGCGTTTATCACGCATACGGCTATGTCAAGAAAGCCGCAGCACTGGTGAACGCGGCTGCCGGGCGGCTGCCGTCGTGGAAGGCCGACGCAATCGTGCAGGCCGCCGACGAGGCCATCGCCGGCAAGCTGGACGATCATTTTCCGCTTTATGTCTGGCAGACGGGCTCCGGCACCCAGTCGAACATGAACGTCAACGAGGTGCTGTCGAACCGCGCGATCCAGTTGCTGGGCGGTGTGCTCGGCAGCAAGGCACCCGTCCACCCCAATGACGACGTCAACATGGGGCAGTCCTCCAACGACAGTTTCCCAACCGCGATGCACGTCGCCGCTGTGCTGGAACTGGACGCGGTGCTCGTGCCGCGCGCGGAGGCCCTTGCGGAAGTGATCGAAGGCAAGGCCAGGCAGTGGATGGACGTGGTCAAGACAGGCCGCACCCACCTGCAGGACGCGACCCCGCTCACCGTCGGTCAGGAATGGTCGGGCTACACGGTCCAGATCCGCGATGCACTGGCCCGGATCGAAGCTGCCCGGCCGGGCATCTACCAGCTTGCGGCCGGCGGAACCGCCGTCGGCACCGGGCTCAATGCGCCGAAGGGCTTCAGCGCCGAAATTGCCGCCCGGATCGCCGAACTGACCGGTCGCCCGTTCGTGACCGCACCCAACAAGTTCGCGGCGCAAGGCTCGCTCGATGCCATTGTCGCCGTCATGGCGGCAGTGCGCGGTCTTGCGGTGGCGCTGATGAAAGTCGCAAACGACATGCGGTGGCTGGCCTCCGGGCCGCGCTGCGGCCTTGGCGAACTGATCCTGCCGGCCAACGAGCCCGGCTCGTCCATCATGCCGGGCAAGGTCAATCCCACCCAGTGCGAAGCCATGGTGATGGTCTGCATTCAGGTGATCGGCGAAGACAATGCCGTTGCCTTCGCGGGCAGCCAGGGCAACTTCGAGCTGAACGCCATGCGGCCGATCATCATCAGCAACGTTCTGCACGCCATCCGCATTCTGGGCGACGCCTGCGAGAAATTCCGCCTCTACTCGGTCGAGGGCACGGAACTGGACCGCGCCCGCATCGATGCAATGGTCGGGCAGTCCCTGATGCTGGTGACCGCGCTCTCGCCGGTGATCGGCTACGACAAGGCCTCGAAAATCGCCCACATGGCGAATGACGAGGGCACCACCCTGAAGGCCGCGGCGCTCAAGTCCGGTTTCATCGACGAAAAGCGGTTCGACGAGATCGTCAATCCCGCGGCCATGGTCGGCAGCGGCGTCTCCGGCGCCTGATCGGCCGCCGCTCCCCGCCTCGCCCCTCTGCCTGCGCGCTCACGCAGGACGGAGCGAAGGCCGGGTCCATCCCTTCCTGCCAAATCGGAGCAACTTCCATGTTCAGCAGACAGGCCAAGGTCATCAGCGATGGCACCGGCCGCCGCATCGTCACGGCTGCCCGCGGCTACGAAGTCCTGCGCGATCCCGCGCTCAACAAGGGCACGGCCTTTTCGGCGGCCGAGCGCAAGGCCCTCGGCCTCGAGGGCCTGTTGCCCCCCGTCGTGACCACCGAACTCGAACCCCAGCTCGAGCGTGCCTACCGGGCTTATCACGCCGCCCCGACGGACCTCGCCAAGCACATCTATATGTGGCGCCTGCACGACGACAACGTCACGCTCTTCTATGCCCTGCTGCAGCGTCACATGATGGAGATGCTGCCCGTCGTCTATGACCCCGTCGTCGGCGAGGCCATCGAGAACTACAGCGAGGTCATGACCCGCCCGCGCGGTGTCTTCCTCAGCATCGACGACCCCGGCGCGGTCGAGGCGAAGCTCGCCGCTTTCGGTGCGGGCGCCGACGACATCGACCTGCTGGTGGCGAGCGACGCGGAGGAAATCCTCGGCATCGGCGACTGGGGCTCCAACGGTATCGACATTTCCATCGGCAAGCTCGCGGTCTACACGGCGGCGGCGGGTGTCGATCCGCACCGCGTCGTTCCGGTGGTTCTAGACGTGGGCACCAACAACGAAAAGCTGCTCAACGATCCGTCCTATGTCGGCTATCGCCACAGCCGCGTGCGCGGCAAGGCCTATGACGACTTCATCGATGCCTATGTCAGCGCGGCAAGGAAGCTCTTTCCCAAGGCCATGCTGCACTGGGAGGATTTCGGCTCCACCAACGCCCGCCGCATTCTTGCCCGCTACCGCGACAAGGTTGCGACCTTCAACGACGACATGCAGGGCACCGGCGCCATCGTTCTCGCCGGCCTGCTCAACGCCGTCGCCCGCACCGGCACGCCGTGGACGGAGCAGCGCGTCGTCATCTTCGGCGCCGGCACCGCGGGGGTCGGCATTGCCGACCAGATCCGCGACCAGATGGTTCGCCACGGTCTTTCACAAGAAGAGGCAACCGGCCGGGTGTGGCTGGTCGACCTGCCCGGCCTCATCACGGCCGGCATGACCGATGGCCTGCTCGACTTCCAGAAGCCCTATGCACGGGCCGAAGCAGAGGTCGCCGGCCTTGCCCGCACCCCGTGCGAGGCGATCCCCGCCGCCGAAACCCGCTGGCCGGAGATGTCGGCCCTGCGCGCCGCCGCAGCGGCAAAGGGCGGCATCATCGATCTTGCGACGACGGTCGCCACGGTGAAGCCGACCATCCTCGTCGGCACCTCCACCACGCCGCAGCAGTTCACCTGGACGGGCGGCTCGCGGGAGGCGGCCGGACGGATGGCCATCTCGAATTCGTAAATGGCAAACAGCGGGATCTCGCGCCGGGAAATGAATTTCATGCCCAAATGGCAGATGTGAAGGTCTTCCAGGGGGCCCAGGGGAGTTTCCGCATCCAGCGCCAGGG
>DAIPYB010000283.1:0-4591 GCA_036782955.1 Pseudoxanthobacter sp.
AAACGATGGCCACCAGCGGCTGTTCCTTGCGGTCCTGCGGCAGCGACACCGCCACCCGCTCGGCGCTTTCCAGCTCGCTCTTGCCACCGCGCGCCACGCTGGTGACCGTCAGCTCATATTCCCCCGGCGACAGCGGGCGGTCGAGCACGATCACCCATTCGCCGGCTTCCGTCGCAGTGGCCCGGCCAACGACCGCGCCGTTGGCATAGATGGCGATCTCCGCGCCCGGCGTGGCCCGGCCGGCGATCGTGGCATCGCCCGAGGGCAGCACCCGCACCACGTCAAATGCCGGCCGCGTCGCGGACAGGGCCACTTCGGCGGTTTTGGAAGCCTCCGGCTCCGCCGGCTTTGCCGGCCCCGGTGATGCAGAACCCGGCGTGGCCGCTCCCGCGGCCGCCGGGGCGCCCGCCACGGCATCGCCCTTCACCGCCGGGGCAACGGGCGGTTCGGCCGGCGGCGCGCTGAAATAGCGATAGGCGCCAAGGCCGCCGATACCGGCCAGCAGGATGATGAAGACGATTGCGCCCGTCCGGGACGCGCCGTTCTTCGGTGTTTCAGACATGAGATGCGCCTTCGGATAACCGACCGGCCCGCCCTCCGCCGGTCTACCCGGAAACCACGCCGCCGTTCAGCCCCCGTGGAAGGAAGGTCCAGCAATCACAGATATATGGCCTTTTCTCCTGCGGCAAGGACGGTAACGGCATGCCGCCACGGGGCACGCTGCCACGGGTGCGGCGCACAACGCGGGCTTGACGGGCCGGGCGCGGCGGTGCGACACAGAAAACGTCATCGCCGGACAGCCCGGAACCGCTTCCCTCAACGCCCCGCAAGGCCTGCTTCGCCCCGGACAGGACGAGGAAGCCGGCGGGTCGCGCGGTCCGCCGCCACCGGCAAACACGCCCCCGCTGCAGTGAGATGGCCTCCCACAGATGCCCCTGACCCGCCACGCCGCTTCCGAACCCCACATTCCGCCGCACCCTGCCCAAGCCGACGCGCCGAAGCCCGTCAGCGCCGTCTGCGTCTATTGCGGTGCCAGCTTCGGCGGCGATCCTGTCTATGCGGCGTCCGCCGAAGCCCTGGGCGCGGCCTTTGCCGATGCCGGGCTGCGGCTGGTCTATGGCGGCGGCGACGTGGGCCTGATGGGCACGATCGCCCGGGCGGTCATAACGTCCGGCGGCCATGTTACCGGCATCATTCCGGGTTTCCTGCGCGACCGCGAGGTCATGCTCACCGAGGTGAACGAACTGATCGTCACCAAGGACATGCACGAGCGCAAACGGCTGATGTTCGAGCGCGCCGATGCCTTCGTCGCCATGCCCGGCGGCATCGGCACGCTGGAGGAAGTGGTGGAGATGATGACGTGGTCGCAGCTCGGCCAGCACGACAAGCCCATCGTGCTGTTCGATGTCGGCGGCTTCTGGCAGCCGCTGGTGGCGCTGATCGAACACATGCGCCGCGAGGCCTTCATTCGCCCGCAGAACGAAATCCGCTTCCATGTGGAAAGCGACCCCGCGCGCGTGGTGGCGCTGCTGAAATCGGTCGCGCCGCGTCAGGGCGACGCGGCGGTACTAAAGCGCATGTGAGACGCCGCGCCGGAAAGACCCCGGCAGGACAGAACGGCCGGCCGGGCTCCGCCCCGCGCCGGCCTTTTTCGTCATTGCGGCCGTCAGGCGCTCAGGGCCAGCTCAGCCGGGCGGGTGGCCGGCCGCACACCGGCGCGCAACAGCTTGTAATGCACAGAATCGATCAGCGCCCGGAACGAAGCGTCCACGATGTTGGGCGACACGCCGATGGTGAACCAGCGCGCGCCGGTGCCATCGCGGCTTTCCACCAGAACGCGCGTGGTGGCGCCGGTGCCGCCATCGAGAATGCGCACCTTGTAGTCGACCAGTTCTAGATCGGCGATGGCGCTCTGGTAGCGCCCCAGATCCTTGCGCAAGGCCAGATCGAGTGCGTTCACCGGGCCATTGCCTTCGGCAACCGACATGATGTCCACGCCGTCCACCACCAGCTTCACCACCGCTTCCGACATGGTGACCGTCTCGCCGCGATCGTTGAAGCGGCGCTCCACCATGACGCGGAAGCTTTTGACGCCGAAGAAATGCGGCAGGTCGCCCAGCGCCTTCTGTGCCAGCAGCGCGAAGGAGGCATCGGCACCTTCATAGGCATAGCCTTCCGCCTCGCGGGCCTTCACCTCAGCCAGCAGGGCATCGAGACGCGGATCGTCCTTCTCCACCGCGATGCCGACACGCGAAAGCTCGGCCAGCAGGTTGGACTTGCCGGCCTGATCGGACACCAGCAGCCGGCGTCGGTTGCCGACCCATTCCGGCGGCACATGCTCATAGGTCGCCGGGTCCTTCAGGATGGCGGAGGCATGGATGCCTGCCTTGGTGGTGAAGGCAGCCGCGCCGACATAGGGCGCGTGACGATCGGGAGAACGGTTGAGCAGTTCGTCGAAGGCACGGCTGATCTGGGTGATCTCGGCCAGCGCGCTGTCGGAAACGCCAATGCTGTAGCGGCCGGCATAATCCGGCTTCAGCTTCAGCGTGGGGATCAGGGTGATGAGATTGGCGTTGCCGCAGCGCTCGCCGATACCGTTGAGCGTGCCCTGAATCTGCCGCGCGCCGCCGCGCACCGCGGCCAGCGAATTGGCCACCGCCTGCCCGGTGTCGTTATGGGCGTGGATACCGAGATGGTCGCCCGGCACATGGGCGGTAACGGCGGCAACGATCTTCTCCACCTCTTCCGGCATGGTGCCGCCGTTGGTGTCGCACAGCACCACCCAGCGCGCGCCGGCGCGCCATGCAGTGGTGGCGCAGGCGAGCGCGAAATCCGGGTTCGCCTTGTAGCCGTCGAAGAAGTGCTCGCAGTCGATCATCGCCTCCTTGCCGGCGGCGACGGCGGCCTCCACGGTCTCCCGGATGACGCGCAGGTTCTCCTCGTCGGAAATGCCCAGCGCCACGCGGACGTGATAGTCCCATGTCTTGGCGACGAAGCAGGTGGCATCCGCCGCAGACTGCAGCACCCCCTGCAGGCCCGGATCGTTGGACGCAGAGCGGCCGGGCCGCTTCGTCATGCCGAACGCGGTAAAGGTCGCCCGCGTCGTGCGCTTTTCGGCGAAGAAAGCCGTGTCCTGCGGATTGGCCCCGGGGTAGCCGCCCTCGATATAGTCGACACCGAGGCGCTCCAGCAGCGCGGCCACGTTGATCTTGTCTTCCAGCGAGAAATCGATGCCGGAGGTCTGTGCCCCGTCGCGGAGCGTTGTGTCGAACAGATAGACGCGCGCTTGGTTCATTGTTCTTTTCTCGGCTCTTCTTTCGATGCGTCCGCCGGCCATGACGCCGTGTCGTGATCCGGGTGCTGGAACGAGACGAGCCGTTCCATCGCCCCGTCGGGCATGTCGTCTTCGGTGACCATGGCCGGCAGGTGGCCAAGGGTGGCAAACCACGGCATGCGGCCTTCCAGGCCATATTCGATTGCCGGCGGTACGGCGGCGGGGTCGTCGAGGCTGCCGAGGGCAACGGCAATCTCATCGCTCTCCAGATAGTCATAGGTCAGCGGCGTGCCGCAGGCGGCGCAGAAGCCCCGTTCCACCAGCGTGGACGAGCGGAACCGTGCCGGCACCCCGCGCACCCACGCGATATCGGCGCGCTTCACCGAACCGAGCGGGGCGAAATAGCCGCCGAATGCCTTCTGGCACATGCGGCAATGGCAGATGGAGGGCTTGATAATCTCAGACAACAGATGATAGCGCACCGCCCCGCACTGGCAGCCGCCTGCATGAAAAATGCGCCGTGCTTCCTGCATGATCCGCCTTGGCACCCCGGCAGGGGTGCCCTCCTCTGGTGTCCGTCCGGGCCGCGTCAGGCGCGTTCCCAGCGGGTGCCTTCCTTGCTGTCCTTCAGGGTGATGCCGAGCGCGGCAAGCGCATCGCGGATGCGGTCGGCCTCTGCGAAATTGCGCGCCTGCTTGGCGGCCGCGCGCTCGGCGATCAGCCCCTCGACGAATGCCGCGTCCGGGCCGGCAGATACGGGCTCCGCCGGTGCTGCCGCCGCAAGACCGAAGGCGCCGAGGCTGGCGGCCATGTCGGCCCCCTCCAGCCGGTGCATCTCGGCAATCGCGCGCGGCATGTTGAGATCGTCGGACAGCGCCTCCAGCACCGCCGGGTGGAAACCCGCTACCGCCGTCGCGCCGCCGGCAGCCCGGCGCCAGCGGGCGAGGATGCCGGTGGTTTCCTCCAGCCCCTTCACCGTCCAGTCGATCGGCTGGCGATAATGGGTCTTGAGCATGTTGAGGCGAATGACGTCTCCGGGCCAGTCCTTCAGCACGTCGTGGATGGTGATGAAGTTGCCGAGCGATTTCGACATCTTCTCCCCTTCCACCATCAGGAAGCCGTTGTGCATCCAGACATGGGCCATCGCCGCCGTGCCGTGGGCGCAGCGCGACTGGGCGATTTCGTTCTCATGGTGCGGAAACACCAGATCGATGCCGCCGCCGTGGATGTCGAATTCCTCGCCCAGCAGCGCGCCCGACATCGCCGAGCACTCGATGTGCCAGCCCGGCCGGCCGCGGCCCCACGGGCTGTCCCAGC
>DAIPYB010000284.1:0-4566 GCA_036782955.1 Pseudoxanthobacter sp.
CCGGCTGTTCACGCCGGAGTTCCGCAACCGTCTCGATGCGATCATTCCGTTCGGCGCACTGCCGACGGAGGTGATCCATCGCGTGGTCAGCAAGTTCGTGCTGCAGCTTGAGGCACAGCTCGCCGACCGTGGCGTCACCTTCGAACTCGACGAGGATGCAGTGTCGTGGCTGGCCGAGCGCGGCTACGACGAGCGCATGGGTGCCCGTCCGCTGGGGCGCGTCATTCAGGACTTCATCAAGCGGCCGCTGGCCGAGGAGGTTCTGTTCGGCAAGCTCGCCAAGGGCGGCACGGTGCGCATCTCCGTGGAGACGAAGGAGGATGGCAAGCCGGTCCTGCGGCTCGACATCTTCTCAGATCCGGTCCGTGCCCGGTCCGAAGCGGAGAAGCGTCGTCGCCGGCCGCCGCAGAACCGCGCGAAGGAGCTGGAAGACATGCTGGCGCCTGCCGGCGTGCTGACACCCGACGATATGCCGGCTGCCGAGTAAAGCCGCATTTTTCGGACAAGACGACACCCCCGGCCTCTCGCCGGGGGTGTTGCGACTCCCGCGTCAGCCGCGTGTCAGGATGCGGTGCGCGGTTGCGACCTCTGCCGGATCGGCGCCACTGTTAGCGGCAAAGGCCTGCAGCAGCGATTCGTCATTGAGCAGATGCTCCAGCACACCGGCCAGAAAACCGGCATCGCCCGCGGCCTCGCGCAGCGTCTGCGGCGTCAGGCCTGAAAGGGCCAGGAAGCGCTCCAGCCGGGTTTCGTCGCCGGCCAGGAAGGTCAGAGCCGCGATCGCGGTTATCTCTGCCTGTTCGTGACGATTTGCATCACTTCGTTCACGATTTATCGAATCCCTCGGGCGCATAATGCTGTCTCGGATATTGGCCCGCGAAGCGACGCGGGACCTTGAATGGAAGCTGCGTATTCCCGGCTGCCGCCATTTGCGGCAACTCGTGGTCTGAACTGCGGAGGCCAGCGATGACCAAGACCGTGCTGATCGTGGAAGATAACGAGCTTAACATGAAGCTCTTTCACGACCTGCTGGAAGCCCATGGCTATACCATCCTGCAGAGCAATCATGGGCGGGAAGCGCTGCAGATCGTGCGTGAGAAGCGCCCCGACCTGATCATCATGGATATCCAGCTGCCGGAGATCTCCGGCCTCGATGTGACCAAGACCATCAAGGCCGATCCCGACCTGAAGTCGATTCCCATCGTTGCCGTCACGGCCTTCGCCATGAAGGGCGACGAGGAGCGCATCCGCGAAGGTGGCTGCTAGGCTTATCTCTCCAAGCCGATCTCGATTGCGCGTTTCCTGGAAACCGTCCGCACCTTTCTGGGCGAGAAGGCGGCCTGATATCGCGCGGCCGGGCCGCGCTCTTGCGCTTAAGGCCACCTTGCCCGGCCATGGCCTTTGTTGTCGTCGGACGAGTTGCTTTCCAGCATGCCGCGCAGGCGGCCGCACTCAGGTTCGGTGCACGATTCGATCCGTTGTACGATGTGCCTCGGCGCCGGAAAGCACACAGCAAAAAGGCGCCCGGAACGACGATCCGGGCGCCTTTTTGATTCTGCCGGTCAAACCGGGCAACCGCGCCCTCAAGGGGCGCAGTGCCTCACTTGATCTTGGCTTCGCGGAACTCGACGTGCTTCTTCGCAACGGGGTCGTACTTCCGCTTCGACATCTTGTCGGTCATGGTGCGGGAGTTCTTCTTGGTGACATAGAAGAAGCCCGTGTCCGCAGACGACAGCAGCTTAATCTTAATGGTCGTGGCTTTGGCCATAGCCGGAATTCCTTCAGGTCAACACGGGGACTGGAGCGGTGTCGCCGCAGACCCTTGTCCGTTTGCTGACAGGCCCCGCACCGTTGCAGAGCCGGTCGCCCTTCCCGGAAAGGCGACGCCTCCACAGACCCGGTCAAGGCTGTTCGGATGTGGGCGGAACATGACCAAGACGCCCTCCAAAGTCAAGCCTTTGCCGGGGAAATGCCGGTCGGGCGGCCGGCGGTGCGGCGCTCATGCACCGGTGCGCCGCTTCAGGCTCTGGCGCACGGCGTTTTCCAGAGCCTGCAGGAAACGCGCCCGGTCGGCCGGACCGAACGCCTTGCCCGATCCGCGGGTGACGAGGCCCAGCGGATCGGCAGCGCGCAGGTCGGTGCCGAGGTTTCGCATGGCCACCGCCATGCCGATGGTATCGGGTGTGAAGGGCTTGCCGGCCGGCGACAGCGCCACCGCGCCGGCCGCCACCACCCGGGCGGCCAGCGGCACGTCGGCGGTGATGGCGATGTCGCCCGGCACCGTCTGCCCGGCAATCCAGTCGTCGGCCTTGTCGGCGCCCTCGGCCACGATCACCCGTTCCACCAGCGGGTCCGGGGCGATCTGGAACCAGCGGTTTGAAACCATGAAAACCCGCAGCCCGTGGCGGCCTGCCACGCGCAGCACCTCGTCCTTCACGGGGCAGGCATCGGCATCGACATAGATCCGCGGGGCGGCCCCGGCATCAGTTTCCGGCATGGGGAGGAAAGTCCGCATCAGCTTCGGCTGCCCGTGTTCTGGCAGGAAGGCGCGCAAAGGGCGAGGCGGAAAATGAAAACGGCCGGGCGTGTGCCACCCGGCCGTCATTATGCGAAAGGCCTGCGTGCGAAAGGTCTGTGTGCAAAAGGCCTGCGACGTCAGTGGCCGCCGCCGCCACCGCCGGCCCCGCGTGGCCGGCTGAACAGGAACACCAGCGGCAGAAGGGCCAGAAACAGCACCGCAAGCGCCATGAAGATGTCGGCGATCGACATCACATAGGCTTGCCCGCGGGCCAGTCTGGCCAGTTCCTTCAGGGCCATGGCACCGGCCATCGGGCCATATTCGGCCGAGAACTTCTGCGTCAGCGCAGCGAGCCACTCGGTCGCCTGGCTGTTGCTGGCATCCAGTGCCTCGTGCAGGCGGGCAATGTGCAGATCCCAGCGGTTGTTGATGAAGGTGTTGATGGCGGCCAGACCGACCGCGCCGCCGAGATTGCGCATCAGGTTGTAGACGCCCGAGCCCGACTTCACCTGCGCCAGCGGCAGCGTGCCGAGGGCGACGTTGTTGATGGGAATCATGCAGCACATCAGCGACACGCCACGGAACGCCTGCGGCAGCACGAGCTGCCAGAAATCCCACTCCGCCGTCACCTGCGTCATGATCCAGCAGCCGATGGCGAAGCCGATGAAGCCGCCCGCCAGCATCAGGCGCGGGTCGATCTTCATCGACAGGCGGCCGGCGATGGGCGCTGTGATGAACATGAACAGGCCGGACAGAAACAGCGTTTCGCCGATTTCCAGCGAGTTGTGATGGCGCACGCCGCCAAGGAACAACGGGAAAATGTAGGTCAGGCCGTAAAGCCCGATGCCGAGACAGAATGAAAACAGGCAGCCGACCGCAAAGTTGCGGTTTCGGAAGGCGGAAAGATCGACCACCGGAACCGCCTGCGTCACGGCCCGGTAAAAGAACAGCAGGCCGCCGCCAATGGAGAGGGCGGTAAAGAAGCGGATGCTCTCGTCTTCGAACCAGTCGTTGCGGGTGCCTTCCTCAAGCACATATTCCAGACTGCACAGGAACAGCGCCAGCGCGATCAGGCCGGTCCAGTCGAACCTCCGGAACAGGGCGAAGTTCGGCTCGTCGAAATTGATCAGCACGAGAGCCGCAATCGTCACGCCGATGCCCGGCACGACATTGATGAAGAACAGCCAGTGCCACGACTGCCACTCGGTCAGGTAGCCGCCCACAGTCGGGCCGATGGTGGGGGCGAGCGTGGCGACGAGGCCAACGATGGGGCTGACGATGCCCTGCTTGGAGCGCGGGAAAACCGTGTAGGCCGCCGAGAACACGCTCGGAATCATGGCGCCGCCGAGGAAGCCCTGCAACGCGCGCCACAGGATCATCTCGTCGATGGAACTCGACAGGCCGCACATGATGGAGGTGAAGGTGAAGCCGCCGGCGGAAATGGTGAACAGCCACCGCGTGGACATCGCCTGCCCGAGAAAGCCGGACAGCGGGATCATCACCACCTCGGCGATGAGGTAGCTGGTCTGCACCCATGACATTTCATCGGTGCTGGCCGAAAGGCCGGCCTGAATCTCCGACAGCGAGGCCGAGACGACCTGAATGTCTAGGATCGCCATGAACATGCCGAACACCATGGCGATGAACGCAAGAAGATGGCGGGGATCGATATGCTCGCTGGCCGGGGCAGCAGCGACGGGGGGGCCGGAGGTGTTGCTCATGACCGGACCTGCGCAAGCGGACGAAAATGAAAGGGCGGCCCTTCCGGCGCCGGCGGCGGACCGGTTGCGGAAGGGCCGCCGGAAAGGCAGAGCGGCCGGGCGGCAAAGCGCCCGCCGCCAACGTCACGACGGATCAGGGCCGGGGCGTATCCGCACCGTCCTTGCCACGGGTATCGATATCGACCACCACCGACAGGCCGGGGCGCAGCACGGGGTTGTGCTGGTCTGCCGGCGAAATGGCAATCCGCACCGGAATGCGCTGGGTGATCTTGGTGAAGTTGCCGGTGGCGTTCTCCGGCGGCAGCAGGCTGAAGGTCGCGCCGGAAC
>DAIPYB010000285.1:0-4519 GCA_036782955.1 Pseudoxanthobacter sp.
CTTTGACCCCGCTCCGAAGCCGCCGATATCTGCGATTGCGTTGACGAACCATCCGTCGCCGAATGCGTAGTGGGAGAAGAAGCCGATGGTGGGATCGAGCCACCATTGCCGCGCTCCGGCCGAGAGAGCGGGAAGCCGGGGGCCGGAGCCGAGCGACAGGTTGCCGTTCAGGCTGACATAGCGAAGGCCACCCGTGACGGCGAAATCGAACTGCGGATTGCCGGTCGGCAGCATGGCGCCGACTGCACCGGTGGCGATGGTTTGCGTGATCGTCGCGTCGACTGTTCTGCCGGCCGCGACGGCGGTATCCGACAGTCGCGCGAACACCAGATCGGCCAGAAGCAGCCATCGGTCATTATTGGCAAAGACCGATGCCATGACGGCTCCGTCAAGATCGCTCAGGACATCCGAAATCGGCATGTCTATCGCGGTTGAGGGCAGGTTACGGATACCGACCTTGCCGGCCAGCGCCGGCGTCCAGCCATAGAGGCTGATCTGTGTTTCCCAGCCCGAATGCCGTTCCGCCGTAGTAGAGGGGGACGGAATGCGATGCTGCTCGGGCAGGTCGCCAGCATGGGCCGCACCACAGAGGATGCCCAGCGCAGCCAGCGGAAACGCCCCTCGCTTCACGTCTCCGTCTACTCTGGCATGCAGCGCAATCCACCTGCGGAGACAGAGTTGCATCGGTGTTGTCCTCGCGGACGTCAAGTCGCCGGCGCCGGGTGGGCTGGCGGGCGATTGCGCGGCATGCAATGGCCTCGTTGAGGGTCGGTTTTCATATCTGGGAGAAGACATTTTCAGAACTGAAAATTCAAGCCGCCAAATATGTTCCACTTTTCCTGATTGAAACCACCAGTCAGGACGCTATATTGCGGTTCGATGAACAGATTTGCGACGAAGTCACGGGTCTTTATGACCTTTCCGAGTCCGAGGCCGATGGGAACGGTGTAGCCGCTATCCTCGAAGTCGTAAGTCCATATGCCGGTCGAGCGCAGATACCAGCCCTCGCCGAGTTGATAGAAGAGGAACGGCTGCAGGGCGCCGACATTCACTTCCGGCTGCCGGCTGTTGCCGGCAATGCTCGCCTGCCATGTCAGGAGGTAGCCCCACTGCAGTTCACGGCTGGAAGCGTTGAACAGCACGTTGGCAAAGCCGAGGGACCACTTCTCGGCACCGGTATCCTGCGTGGTCGAGGTCGGCATGGTCAGTTGGGGGCCGAAGCCGAAGCTGATATCCGGGCTGCCGGTGTCGAACAGATAGGTCGCAAAGACATTGAGGTCGCCGAGCCCCGTTACGTGCCCGTCTCCGACGGGTGCCGTATTGACCGGCAGTGAGGCGCGCATCAGCCAATGACTGTCGAAGATGGAAAAGGGCTGCGCATATCGCAGGATGAACTGGTTCGCATCGTCCTGCGAGCCGGTCAGGTCGCCGGTGTAGTAGTTCTGGAAATTCAGCGCGCGCATGTTGGCGAGCGGATTATTCGCCTGCGCTTCTGCATTGCTCTGGGCAAGGCTGCTGACAGGCATCAGGATCGCAATAAAAATAAATGCCGAGATCAATAATTCGCGGATATTTTTCGAGTAAGGCATAATATTTCTATCACTTTGAGATTATTATTTCGCATGTTGATGAATTTCTATCCCGAAGAAGGCTGGTGGTGTTGACCACGGGATTCGAAAATCTTAATATGATTTTAAACACCCATGGCATTTCAGCCTTATCATTTTGCGTCAGGCCAGATCATGCGGCCGCACAGAGACGCGCCTCGCAGCATTCGGTCCGCCATAAGGAGAGGTTGTGTTGGCTCAGATCATTCACGTCCGCCGGCAGAACGGGCAGGGGAAGGCGCGCATGTTCTCCGCCTCGCGGTCGGGAGGCCGGTCATGAAGCAGAACGGTGCGGTTCCGCTGATCCGGGCCAACGGCTTCGGTCGCCTGCCGCAGATGCTTGAGGAGCGGGCCGGCGAGCGCACGCTGCTGAAAACCCTGAAGAGCGTCGGGCTGCCCATCGCCGTGCGCGAGCTGGGCGGCATGCCGATACCGGCGCATGCTCTCATCGGCCTTTTTGTGCGGGCCGGCGCGCTGACCGATGACCGCCTGCTCGGCCTTCATGTGGGCGAGCGCATGTCCTATGCCGGCTATGGCCCCTGGGCTGTGCATGCGGCCGTCTCGACGGCGACGCTCCGCGACGCCATCCTGCTGCTCAACCGGACAAGCCTCGCCCATCAGGCTTCGAAGCTGAGTTTCTCGCTGGAGATCGAGGGCGAAAACACGGTCTGGAAAATCACGCGACCGCCATTTTTCGCGGAGAACCGGCATTATAGCGATCATCTCATCCTGCCGATGATCAGCTATGCCCGTCTTTTCCTCGGGTCGTCATGGCGGCCGGAGTGGATCGAGGTGGATTACGCCAAAGACGCCGGCGCCGCCCAGCTTGAGCGGGCGCTTGGCGCACCCGTGCGCTTCAGCCGCCGGGCAATCGGCATTGCCTTCCGGCGCGGCCAGTTGAGGCAGGAAAAGCATGCGGGGATCGTGGTGCCCGACATGGCGGCCCTGCCAGTGCGGGATATTTACGACGATGTCCTGCTGCCCGGCGCGCCCGAGCCGACGCGTTCCTTCTCTGCCGTTGTCGCGCTTCGCCTCATCGATGGCGAGCACGATATTGATGGCGCGGCGCGCATTGCCGGCATTGGCCTGCAGGGCCTCCAGCGCCAGTTGCGCTTGTCTGGCTATTCCTATCGGGAAGTTCTTGAGATCGCGCGCCGCAAACGGGCGATCCATCTTCTGACGAAGACAGAAATGCCCGTGGCCGATATCGCCGCCGCGCTCGGCTATGAGGACCATCCGAATTTCACGCGGGCGTTCGGCCGCTGGATGGATTGCTCACCCTCCGCCTTCCGCCAGATGACGCGGCCGGAGCGAGACTGAGCCGGCCGGCGGGCCGGTCGAGATCATTGCGGCGGGAATACTTCTTTCCAGTCTTCCTTCATGCGGATGATATGCCAGTTTCCGGCCCGCGCCCGGTCGAGCAGCCACGGCGAGAAGGTGCCGAATTTCGTGTCCGGCAGGCCATCGGCGGGGCCGTAGGCATATTCGCGCGCGGCATCGTCATGCAGCACCAGCATCATCAGGTGCCGTCCGTCGCCAGCGCCTGTCCATTCCAGCATCTGCGCATCGCCGTCCGAGTTGCCGAAGGCGGCAATCGGGCGAAGGCCAATGTGTGAATTAATGCCAACCGGCTTGCCGGCCTTGTCGTCGATGAATGCAATCTCGCCAAGGCGTATCAGTTCGGGCTTGCCGCCGATCACCCTGTATTCAGTCCTGACTGACGAGCCAACCACCTGTGCCGGTGGAATATTATAAACCCGCGCCGTCCACGGGCGCATGAATTCGATGCCGCCGCCGGAAACGATGAATGTCTGAAAATCATTCTCCTGCAGGAGGCGGATGAGTTCCAGCATCGGCTGGTAGACGAGTGCGGTGTAGGGGCGGTCGAAGCGCGGGTGCCTTGCCTGTGCGATCCAACCTTGAACGATCTGCTCGAAATCCTCGGTGCTCATGCCGGCGTGGGTGGCCGCGACGATCTTCAGCAGTCCCTCCTGACCCAGATCGCCGAGCGTGGCCATGTCGCCTTCGAGGACGGCCTTGAAGGGCTGGGTCGTCTTCCATTCGGGGTGCACCGGCGCCAATGCCCTGACGCGGTCGAGCGCGAAGGCGAGCTGGGTATATATGGGATGTTCAACCCACAGCGTGCCGTCATTGTCGAAGGTCGCGATGCGCTTGGCGGGTGGCACGTAATCCTTGCCGGCCTTGTCGGTAACGGCGCCGACAAAGGCAAGGATCGCCGCTTTGTTCGCGCCGTCGTTCCATGAGGGCAGCGGGTCGGTTTCCGCCAGCGCGGGAAAGGCAAGGGCGATCGTCGCGATAATCGCAACAGCAAGGCGCGCGATATGCTGCGAAACGGGCATTCCGGTGTTCCCATCTGTTTGCCGGTGCCTGTAGCAGCCGTGCCTTCGCCGCCATGCGGGCGGGGAAGCGCAGCCGGAAGGCGATGCCCCCGGCCGCGCTCTGGCGTCAGTCCTTCACTTCAACCACGGCGGGAACCGGCCACGAGGTCGGGTTCTTCAGGATGTTGATCGTCTCCTGCGCCGGCGCATAGGAGCGCGGGATCAGATAGAACGGACCCTTGGGCGCGGGAAGCCAGTTCGCTTCCTTGTCCTTGCCGGGGTTCTCCGCCTGAATGTAGATCGTGAACGAGCCGTCCGCGTTCTTCTTCAGGTTGGGCGTATCGCTGCCGATCATGTAACGGTTAATAGGGTTTTCAACCGTATAATTGTTGGTCGCATCATACATCGTCAGAGACCAGAAGCCGGGCTCAATGTAGGGCAGGCCCTCCTTGAACGTCATGGTATATTTATTTTCGCCCGTCAGTGGACGGGCTTTCTCATCGACGATGTACTGGAAGTAAACCGCCTCATAAGGTGTGTTGGCAGTCAGTCCGATACGGGCGATTTTCGCGC
>DAIPYB010000286.1:0-4518 GCA_036782955.1 Pseudoxanthobacter sp.
CAATCCGAATCGGTAGGACGATCTTTCCGGCCTTGGCGCACTGGCTTCCTGTGGCGTGACCTTCATGCTGTCGGTGGCGCTGAACCGCGAATTGCGCCGCCGGCGCTTCTTTGCCGGCCGCGAGCCGGACCTGATGGCGCTGCTCGATCTGGTCGCCCTCGGCACGGTGTGCGATGTGGTGCCGCTGAAAGGCCTGAACCGCGCGTTCGTGGCCCGCGGCCTTGAGGTGATGCGCCGCCGCGGCAACGCCGGTCTGGCGGCGCTCGGCGATGCTGCGCGCCTGACAGGCGCACCCGCGCCCTATCATCTTGGCTTCCTGCTGGGACCGCGCATCAATGCCGGCGGGCGTATCGGCGACAGTGCTCTCGGCTCACGGCTGCTCACGGCCGACGATCCCGCCGCCGCCCAGCCGATCGCGCTGGAACTCGACCGCCTCAACCGTGAACGGCAGGAAATCGAAACCATAGCCCTGCAGGAAGCGGAGGCGATGCTGGTGGCGCTGGGCGAACGGCCGGTGGCGGTCGTGTTCAGCGAGGGCTGGCATCCGGGCGTGGTGGGGCTGGTTGCGGCGCGGCTGAAAGAGCGCGGTAACCGCCCGGCCATTGCCATCGCGCTCGATCCGGAAGGCCGGGGTACAGGATCGGGTCGCTCCATAACCGGGGTCGATCTGGGGGCTGCCATCCGTGCGGCGGGGGAGGCCGGCTTGCTCATCAAGGGTGGCGGTCATGCCATGGCCGCCGGATTGACGGTGCGGCGCGAGCGCATCCCGGAACTCGCTACGTTCCTTGAGGAGCGCCTTGCCGCCAGCGTGAGCGCGGCGCAGGCATCGGATGGCCTGAAGATTGACGGAGCCATGACTGCCAGTGGCGCGAAGCGCGAGCTTCTGGATACGCTGGAGCACGCCGGCCCCTATGGCGCCGGACATCCCGAGCCGGTCTTCGCCTTTCCCTCCCACCGCGTTGGCGATGTGCGGGTGGTCGGGCAGGGCCATGTCAAGGCAACGCTGGTTTCCGGCGACAATGCCCGCATGGACGCACTGGCGTTTCGCGCGGCGGATCGCGATCTTGGCCGGAGGCTTCTTGCCTCACGCGGTGAGACGCTGCACTTCGCCGGCTGCCTCGGGGCCGATGCCTTCGATCCGGCCAAGGTCACGCTGCGGCTGCTGGATGCTGCCGATCCGCGCGTGAAGGGCTGATCTCACAGCGGAATATAAAGGCAGCTCTCACCCGGTTCCGCCGCCGGGGCGAAGATCTCACGGATCAGCAGCGCATCGGCATGGGTGAAGGCCGACAGCATGGCCGAATCCTGCAGCGGGAGCGGGGACAGCCATGCCGCGCCGGTATCATCGCGGCGGATGCGGGCACGCAGGTAATCCCGCCGCTGGTCGTTGGCCTTGATCGGAGCATCGAGGCGACCGTGTGCGATGACGGTCGGTTCGCTGCGCCCGGCCAGCGCACGCACCAGAGGCGCCAGCAGCACCACGCCCGTCACGAGGCTCGAAACCGGATTGCCCGGCAGGCCGAGGATGCGTGTTTCGCCGTACCGGCCAAACATCACCGGCTTGCCGGGGCGCATGGCGATTTTCCAGAAATCGAGGCTGATTCCGGCCGCTTTCAGGGCTGGCGCAACCAGATCGTGATCGCCCACCGATGCGCCGCCAAGGGTGACGATGATATCGGCACCGCCGGCGATTGCCGCGGAAATGCGCGCTTCGATGGCGTCGATATCGTCCGGCGCAATGCCGAGCTGCAGCGCCTCGCCGCCGTGGCTTTCCACCAGAGCAGCAAGGCCGACATGGTTGGAGGCGACGATCTGGTCCGGTCCCGGCGCGCCGCCGGGCGGCACCAGTTCGTCGCCGGTTGAAAGGATCGCCACCTTCGGCCGCCGCACCACCGCAAGCGCGGCGTGGTTCATGGCGGCAGCGAGCGACAGGGCACGGAAATCCAGTCGCGTGCCGGCGACAAGTCCGGTTTCGCCGGCGCGGAAATCCTGCCCCGCGCGGCGGATATGCCGCCCGGTCGCCACCGGCTCCGTGGCCTCGATCAGGCCCTCTCCGGCCGGCCGGGTGTTTTCCTGAATGAGGATGGCATCGGCACCCGGCGGCACCGGCGCGCCGGTGAAGATGCGCACAGCCTCGCCCGAACCGAGAGTGCCGGCGAAGGCTCTCCCGGCGGCTGCCTCGCCGATGCGCCGCAGCCGGGTGCCGGGCGCGATATCCTCTGCGCGCACTGCATATCCGTCCATGGCGGAGGCGTCGAACGGCGGCTGGGTGCAAAGGGCTGGCAGGTCTGCCGCCAGCACCCGGCCGTGGGCGGCCTCCAGCGCCACCCGTTCCGGCGGCAGCGGCGTGGCACCGGACAGAATATGGGCCAGCGCCTCATCGACCGGCTTCAGGGCTGTGCGGGCGGCTTTGTCGGTCATGGCATCTTCCCGCGGTTCCGGCCGGTGGGTTCGGGTAACGGGCGGTCAGGCGCCGGCGGTCCAGTCGCCGGAACGGCCACCGGATTTCGACAAAAGCCGGATATCTTCCAGCACCATCGCGCGGTCTACCGCCTTCGCCATGTCGTAGATGGTCAGGCAGGCAACGCTGGCGGCCGTCAGCGCCTCCATCTCCACGCCGGTGGTGCCGTTCACCCGTGCGGTCGCAACCACCCGAAGGCCCGGCAGGGCGGGATCGGCGGTGATTTCGACCCTGACCGATTGCAGCATCAGCGGGTGGCAAAGCGGAACGAGATCGGCCGTGCGCTTCGCGGCCATGATGCCGGCGATGCGCGCGGTGGCAATCACATCGCCTTTCGGCAGGCCGTCGCCGACGATCAGCGCAAGGGTCTCCGGTGCCATGCGCACGGCACCGGTGGCAACGGCCTGGCGCATGGTAACGGCCTTTTCCGACACGTCCACCATGCGTGCGGCACCGCTGTCGTCGAGGTGGGTCAGGCGCACGCCGGTGCCGCTGGCCATGGGTGTCAGCCGTGGCTCAGCAGGTGTCGGGTCGCGGCCGTCACATCGTCCTGCCGCATCAGGCTCTCGCCCACGAGCAGCGTGCGGATGCCGACATTAGCCAGCCGTGCCACGTCCTGCGGCGTGAAAATGCCGGATTCGCCCACCAGCAACCGGTCCGGCGGCACAAGCGCGGCAAGGCGCTCGCTGGTGGCAAGGCTGGTCTCGAAGGTGCGCAGGTTGCGGTTGTTGATGCCGATCATCGGCGACGGCAGCTTCAGCGCGCGGGCGAGTTCATCCTCGTCGTGAACCTCCACCAGCACATCCATGCCGAGCGACAGCGCGGTCTCGGTCAGGGCGCCGGCGGCATCGTCGTCGAGCGCAGCCATGATGACGAGAATGCAGTCGGCACC
The DNA here is from genome assembly GCA_036782955.1 of Pseudoxanthobacter sp. Classification (GTDB taxonomy): domain Bacteria; phylum Pseudomonadota; class Alphaproteobacteria; order Rhizobiales; family Segnochrobactraceae; genus Pseudoxanthobacter. The sequence continues at coordinate 3,354 of DAIPYB010000286.1, forward strand.
GAGCGCGCGCGACTGATAGACCTGATAGGTCTCGAACAGGAAATCCTTGCGGATCACCGGCAGCGACACCGCAGCGCGCGCGGCGACCAGAAAATCATCGTGGCCCTGAAAGGACGGCTGGTCGGTGAGCACGGAAAGGCAGCTTGCGCCCCCTGCCGCGTAGGCGCGCGCCAGCGCGGGCGGGTCGAAATCCGGCCGGATCAGCCCCTTGGACGGGCTTGCCTTCTTGATCTCGGCGATCAGGGCCGTCCGCCCGGCGGCGATGGAGGCGCGCAGCGCATTGAGGAAGCCGCGCGCGGGCAACTGGGCGCGGGCGAGGCGCTCGACGTCTTCCTGTGGCAGTGCGGCCCGGGCAGCGGCGATTTCCACGCGCTTGTAGGCCTCGATACGGGCGAGGATATCCACCTTGCCGGCGGCGGTCGCAGGCGATGCAGCGGTCATGGTCGGTCAGGCCTCCGCAGTCGGACGGTTAGTGAGGGCGACGAGGGCATCGAGACGCTCGCGCGCGGCGCCGGAATCGATCAGTTCGCCGGCCAGCGCCACGCCTTCGGCGAGGCTTTCCACCCGGCCGGCCACCAGCAGCGCACCGCCGGCATTGAGCCGCACGATATCGCGGTAGGCGCCCGGCGCGCCGGAAAGCACGGCCCGCAAGGCCCCGGCATTGACCCCGGCATCGCCGCCTTTCAGCGCTTCCAGCGGCCAGCGGGCAAGACCGACGGATTCCGGCGTGACCTCGAAGGTTGAAACGGTGCCGTTCTCCAGCGAGGCGACGAAGGTCGGGCCGGTAACGGTCATTTAGTCCAGCCCGTCGCTGCCGTGCACGACCCACGAGCGTACCGAGCCGGTGGCCGCCAGAACGATCGCCACGGGCTCGATCCAGCGCCGGTCGTAGACGCCGACGAGCTGCCGACGGACGCTGGCCGGATTGGAGAGCGGGCCGACGAGATTGAACACTGTGCGGGTGCCGAGTTCCACGCGGGCCGGGCCGACGTGCTTCATGGCGGAGTGATGGGCCGGCGCGAACATGAAGCCGACGCCGGTCTCGCGGATGGCGGCAGCGATCCGCTCCGGCGGCAGGTCGATGACCACGCCCAGCGCCGTCAGCACGTCGGCAGCGCCGGATTTGGAGGACAGCGCGCGGTTGCCGTGCTTGGCCACCGGCACG
>DAIPYB010000287.1:0-4515 GCA_036782955.1 Pseudoxanthobacter sp.
TGTCGTCAATTCCAGTCCAAAAACTAGACCCTCTGGTCTGTTTTCGACCATTTGGTCAAATTTGTGCGCGACCAGCAGGCAGTTGCTTCGCGGCTTTGCACAGACTTGAGGCGGCCGGACGGGCGCCTTCGCGTGCCGGGCCGGCCATGCGCTATCCGGCGAAAGTCGCGTGGTGATTTTTTCCGGAATGGAAATAATCCTGCCGCGGTTCGTGGTGTTCTGCGCCGGGCGGATTCGCCCTATCACCATGGTCGCGGGCAGGCGCGTGGGGCACACTGGCAGGAGGCCGGGGCCCTTGCGCCCCAAAAACGGGCCCACGCCGAAAAGAAGTCTGGAGCAGGAAGAAGATGGAAACGGTTGCCACCGAAGGGCTGACGATCGATCGGGAACTGGCCGCGTTCGTGGCCGACGAGGTGCTGCCCGGCACCGGGCTGCAGGCCGGTGCCTTCTGGGCCGGCGTTTCGGCGATCGTGGCGGATCTGGCGCCGCGCGTGCGGGCCGCGCTCGCCCAGCGCGACGACCTGCAGGCGCGTATCGACGCCTGGCATCGCGCCCATCCCGGCAAGCCGGCGGACCAAGCGGCCTATGAGGCTTTCCTTACCGAGATCGGATATCTGCGACCGGCCCCGGCGCCGTTTTCCGTGCGCACGGAAAATGTCGATGCCGAGATCGCCGTGCTGTCCGGCCCGCAGCTCGTCGTGCCGGCCTCCAACGCCCGCTACGCGCTGAACGCGGCCAATGCCCGCTGGGGCAGCTTCTATGATGCGCTTTATGGCACGGATGCCATTCCCCAGACGGAACCGGCCGTGAAGGGCTACGATCCGACGCGCGGCGCACGCGTCATCGCCCATGCCAATGGCTTTCTCGATGCAGCAGTGCCGCTTGCCGCCGGCAGTCATGCGGATGTGACGGCCTACAGCATTGCCGGCGGCGCACTTGCCGCGACGCTGGCCGACGGTTCGGTGACCGGGCTGAAGCATCCGGCCGGGTTTGCCGGCTATCGCGGCGAGACGCAGACGCCTTCGGCCGTGCTGCTGGTCAACAACGGCCTCCATGTCGAGATCGTCATCGACCGTGCAAGCCGTATCGGGCGCGACCGGGCTTCGGGCGTTGCCGATGTGCTGCTGGAGGCGGCGCTGACGGCCATCATCGATCTTGAGGACTCGGTCGCTGCGGTCGATGCGCAGGACAAGGTCGTCGTCTATCGCAACTGGCTTGGCCTGATGAAGGGTGATCTGGAAGCCTCGTTCGAGAAGGGCGGGCGGACGGAAACCCGCGCGCTCAGCGCCGACCGCATCTATGCCGCCCCCGACGGATCGGTGCTGACGTTGCCGGGTCGTTCGCTGATGCTGGTGCGCAATGTCGGCCACCACATGTTCACCGATGCGATTGTGGATGCGGAAGGCCGCGAGGTGCCGGAAGGCATTCTCGATGCGGCGATCACCGGGCTGATCGCGCTGCACGACCTGAAGGGCGCCGGCCCCTTGCACAACAGCCGCACAGGCTCGGTCTATATCGTCAAGCCGAAGATGCACGGCCCGGACGAGGTGGCGCTGACCAACGAACTGTTTGCCCGCGTGGAAGACCTGATCGGCCTGCCGCGCTTTACGCTCAAGCTCGGCATCATGGATGAGGAGCGCCGCACCACCATCAATCTGGCGGCGTGCATCGCAGCGGCGGCGGACCGGGTCGTGTTCATCAACACCGGCTTCCTCGATCGCACCGGCGATGAGATCCACACCGACATGGAGGCTGGTCCGGTCGTTCGCAAGAACGACATGAAAGCGACGGCGTGGATTGACGCCTATGAGCGCAACAACGTGGACGTGGGCCTTGCCTGCGGCCTGCCCGGCCGGGCGCAGATCGGCAAGGGCATGTGGGCAGCGCCCGACCTGATGGCGGAGATGCTGAAGACCAAGATCGGCCATCCGCGCGCGGGGGCCTCCACCGCGTGGGTGCCCTCGCCGACGGCCGCCACCCTGCATGCCACCCATTATCACGCGGTGGATGTGCGGGCCCGTCAGGCCGAAATCGCGCACCGCGCGCCGGCGCTGGTGTCCGACATCCTGACGCTGCCGCTGGCGACCTCCAATTTCGCGCCGGCCGACGTGCAGGAGGAACTCGACAACAACCTGCAGGGCCTGCTCGGCTATGTCGTGCGCTGGGTCGATCAGGGCGTCGGCTGCTCCAAGATTCCCGATATCCACGATATCGGCCTCATGGAGGATCGGGCAACGCTGCGCATCTCGTCCCAGCACGTTGCCAACTGGCTGCGCCACGGCGTGGTGAGTGCCGCGCAGGTTGAGGAAACGCTGCGGCGCATGGCGGCGGTCGTGGATCGCCAGAACGCGGGCGATCCGCTCTACACGCCGATGGCGCCGGCGTTCGACGGGCCGGCGTTCCGCGCGGCGCACGACCTGGTGTTCCTCGGCACCGACCAGCCGAATGGCTACACCGAGTTCGTGCTTCATGCCCGCCGGCGCGAGGCCAAGGCGCTGGCCCGCGGCTGATCCTTTGGCGCGGCCGGCACAGCGGTCCTGAAAACCTGCGGCGTCGCCCCCGAAAACGGGGCGGCGCCGCAATCGTTTTTTGCGCCTCGGTTGTGTCGGGCCGATTATGAGCAATCGGATACCTCGAAACGTCGGATCCGGGGTAATATGTTGCTTCTATCCGTCGCGGTGTTGGCTTAGAGACTGTTGAGCCGGGTGCGGCGGCTGAAGGACGCGGCAAAAAGCCGGCCCCGGAGAGGTTTTTGCCAGAGATGACGACGACTGCACCCGAAACCGACCGGCTGCCCGACCTGATGGCGCTGGCCGTTGCGGCCGGCGAGGCCATTCTCCAGCTCTATTGCACCGACTGCGCGGTGAGGGTGAAGGCCGATGCCTCGCCCGTGACCGAGGCCGATGCCCGCGCCGAGGCGGTGATACTGGCCGGGCTGAAGCAGCTCTTTCCCGACGTTCCGGTGGTTGCGGAAGAAGAGTGCGCCGCCGGCCGCCTGCCGGAAACGGGCGCGCGCTTCTTTCTGGTCGATCCGCTGGACGGCACCCGCGAGTTCCTGTCCCGCAACGGCGAGTTCACCGTCAATATCGCGCTTATCGAGAACGGCGTTCCGGTGCTGGGTGTCGTCCATGCGCCGGCGCTCGGCGTCATCTATGCCGGCACGACACTGGGTGAGACGCCGGTGGCCCTGAAGGCGAAGGTCGATGGCAGTGCCATTGCCGCGCCCGAGTCGATTGCCGTGCGGCCCGCGCCGGCTGACGGGCTTGCCGCCATCGGCAGCCGTTCCCATGGCGCGGCGGAAGCCGGCGACTGGCTGGCCCGCTTTGCCGTTGCTTCGTTCGTTGCCGCGGGGTCATCGCTGAAGTTCTGTCTGGTGGCCGAGGGGCGCGCCGATATCTATCCCCGCCTCGGGCGCACCATGGAGTGGGACACGGCGGCGGGCGACGCGGTTCTGCGCGCCGCCGGCGGCCTCGTGACGACGCTGGACGGAAAGACCTTCGTCTACGGCAAGTCCCGGCCGGAAAACGATGCGCCTTATGCCAATCCCCACTTTGTCGCCTTCGGCGACCGCGCGCTGATCGGCGCGGCGTTCGGCTGAGCTTTCCTTTCTCGTGAAATCCTGTCCGGGCGGAAACGCCCGCAACGGCCGCGCGCCCGCCAAGAGAGCCGCCGGCCCAAGAGGTGTCAAAGGCATGTCCACGGATCGGCTGACGCATCTCAAGCGTCTCGAAGCGGAATCGATCTACATCATCCGGGAGGTCGCGGCCGAGTTCAAGAATCCGGTGATGCTCTATTCCATCGGCAAGGATTCGGCGGTCATGCTGCATCTTGCCGTGAAGGCGTTCTATCCGTCCCGGCCGCCGTTTCCGCTGATGCACATCGATACGACGTGGAAGTTCCGCGAGATGATCGCCTTCCGCGACCGCATGGCGAAGGAACTGGGCTTCGACCTGATCGTCCATACCAATCAGGCAGGACTGGCACAGGGCATCAATCCGTTCGATCACGGCTCGTCGCTCTACACCAACATCATGAAGACCGAGGCGCTGAAAGAGGCGCTGACGAAATACGGTTTCGATGCCGCCTTCGGCGGTGCGCGACGCGACGAGGAAAAGAGCCGCGCCAAGGAGCGCGTGTTCTCATTTCGCACCGCCAATCACGGCTGGGATCCGAAGAACCAGCGGCCGGAATTGTGGAATATCTACAATGCCCGTGTGAAGCCGGGTGAGTCCATTCGCGTCTTTCCGCTGTCGAACTGGACGGAACTGGATATCTGGCAATATATCCTGGCAGAAAATATTCCCATCGTTCCGCTCTATTTTGCCAAGAAGCGCCCGGTCGTCTGGCGCGATGGTCAAATGATCATGGTCGATGACGAGCGCCTGCCGCTGCGGCCCGGCGAGGTGCCCGAGGAGCGCAAGATCCGCTTCCGCACCCTCGGCTGCTATCCGCTGACTGCCGCCATCGACAGCGAGGCCGACACGCTGGAAGCCATCGTGCGCGAGATGCTGATCG
>DAIPYB010000288.1:0-4515 GCA_036782955.1 Pseudoxanthobacter sp.
TGCGGTCAGCGCGGTAAGCGGCAAGGCGGCAGCAGCGGCCGCCGGAAGCGCCTTTGGGCGGTGCCCGACGATCCGCGCATCGACAACGTGGCGCTCGCAGTTCGCACCCGGACGGGTCAGGTCACCGGCATAGAACACCGCATCGCCTGCGGAGAACCCGGAGACCGCCGATCCGACCTCGATCACCGTGCCGGCGACATCCCAGCCAAGCACCTGATACACGCCGTCATCCGCCTTGCGTCGGCGGACCCGGCAATCGGCCGGGTTGACGGAAACGGCCTCGACGCGGACGACGAGATCGTCAGCGCCCGGGCGGGGATCGGGAATGTCGCGGTCGATCAGCGCGTCAGGGTGTTCGCACGGCAGGCTACGGAGGATTCCGGCGGATTTCATCGTTGCATTCCGGTTGAGCGCGATTGCCGGAAGCACCTTAATTTGCGCATAATAAACCGGAAGACCGAATTAAATGGCATATGATGGGCAAAAATAATCAGATCGATCCCGATATAACATGGGATGATATCCGTTATTTTCTCGCACTCGCCCGCACTGGCAGCTTGTCGGCAGCCTCGCGCCAGATCGGCGTCGAGCACTCCACGGTATCCCGTCGTGCAAGCCAGCTTGAGGCCGCCCTCGCCGTTCGCCTGTTCGATCGGCTGGCGCGCGGATGGACGCTCACGGCGGAAGGGCGCGCTCTGCTGCGGCATGGAGAGGCTGTCGAACAGGAGGTTCTGGGCCTTCGCCGGGCGGCATCCGGGCTCGATGCCCTGACTGGCACGGTCCGTATCTCCGCGCCGCCGATGATCCTCAGCCACCTGCTGCTGCCCGGCCTCGGCACGCTGCAGAAAGATCATCCCGGCCTGAAGCTCGATCTCATCGGCGAGCGCCGGGAGGCCGACATGGTTCGCGCCGAAGCCGACATCGCCATCCGCCTTGGCCAGCCCACCGGGGCCGATCTCGTCATGCAATCGCTCGGCGCGGTGGCATATGGCCTGTTCGGATCGGCGCCGGAAATTGCGCGCGACAAGGCCGACCGGGTCTATATCGGCTTTGACGACAGCATGCCCGGCCTTCCCCAGAAGCTCTGGCTGGATGCGGAGGCCGCAGGCGGCCGGTTCAGCCTTCGCACGAACGACTTGGCAACCATGCTGCAGGCCGCCCTGACCGGCTTCGGCATCGCCCTGCTGCCGGAGTTTCTGGCCCGCGCCCATCCGCAGCTTGTGCGTTTTCCGTCAGACAGCCCGCCGCCTGTCCGCCCGCTTTTTCTGGTGATGCACCCCGATGTGCGGCGCTCTCGCCGCGTGCGGCTCGTTGCCGACCGCATCGCCGAAGCCCTGAAAAAGCGTTCGTGAGCGCGCCGGCCTGCCGCGGCGCTCAGCCTGCCTCGGGGTGCGCCGCGCCGACATAGACCGCCCGGGGACGGATCAGCGTCTGGCTCTCCCGCTGCTCCATGGCCTGCGCAATCCAGCCGACGGTTCTTCCGAGGGCGAAGATATCGAAGGCGGAGCCCGCCGGCAGACGCAGCGCACGGCGAAGCGCGACCAGCGCAAAAGCGAGCGAGGGACGGCGCCCCGCCTGCCCTCCGATCGTTGAAACGATCTCGGCTGCCACGGGCAGGCGCGGCGCGATGCGGTCAAGGAGCGCCTTCGCGCGCACGTCGCCATGGGGATAGAGAGGATGCCCGAAGCCGGGCAGATCGCTGTGGCCAGCAAGCAGGTTGCGCACCCCGGCCGCCACCGTGCCCGCATCGGCAATGACGCTCCACATGTTCTCGACGCGAAGCGTCATGCCACCGTGCTTTCCGCCCGACAGCGCCGCCAGGCCGCCAATGACGGCAGCCCGGATGCTGGCCCCCGACGAGGCGATGCAGCGGGCCGTGAAACTGGAAACGTTCAGCTCATGCTCGGCACAGAGCACCAGCGCCTGCCGCAGGATATCGGCCTCCTCGTCATCCAGCGACCATGCTCTGGCGCAGCGCTGATGGACCGGCCCGAAATCGTTACCGACATGCGTGACGCAGGCGGCCAGGCGCAGCAGCAATTTCCCGCAGCCCTCCGCCTGACGCGCCCCGGCGTCCCAGATCGCCGTTCCCTCGTCGTCGCTGAGCAAGGCGAAGCGGGTCAGCAGGTCGCGTTCCGCGATTTCGGCCGCAACCGGGTCCGGCGGCAGCGCCGATCCTTCCTGCCCAGGAAAGGCGATCCGGTTCTCGACACCCCACAGCAGGCTGGCGGCATCCTCAAGGGTAGCCGTCTCTGAAAACAAGACTGCATCGACGCCGCGATAGAGCAATCTCTCGTTCTCGATGGACGAGATCTTCGTCTCCAGAACGGGAAGCCCCCAGTCTATCGTCTTGCGGGCTATTTCCTTCGGGCGCCGGCCTGCCCTTCGCGATCTGGCCAGTTCCTCCACGATATCTCTGGGATAGAGGCTTCCCCTGCCCTCGCCGCCGGGCAGCACGGAAACGAGGCCCCGGCTGACATACGCATAGAGCGTCTGCTTGGTGACGCCGAGGATGCGGGCCGCTTCATCCGATGAAATGCCGTCGCTCATCGTCTCATCGCATTGATTAAGTTAATCAATATTGACCATTATTATTCACGAAGTCAACGTCATGGGAACCACGGAGGTTCACATGCACCCGCCCGACACCGCATTCCAGGCCAGCACGATTTTCTCCGCCATGAAGGACGCCGTTTTCCCGCAACGGGAAAATGCTCTCGTGTCGTTTTGTGGCACGGGCGCTCTGCCCTCTGCTTTCGCGGTCAGCGACTTCGCCGCCGCCGCCATTGCCACCGCCGGTCTGGGCGTTTCGCAATGGCTCGCCGCGCTCGACGGCAGGCACCGCAAAGTCACGGTTGACCGCCGGCTGGCCTCGTTCTGGTTCGCAGGCTCGCTGCGTCCCGATGGCTGGACCCTGCCCTCGCCGTGGGATGCCATCGCCGGGGATTATCGCACGTCGGACGGATGGATCAGGCTGCACACCAATGCTCCTCATCATCGTCTCGCGGCACTCAGGGCGCTTGGCTGCGCGGAAAGCCGCGAGGCTGTCGAGGCCGCCGTCCTGGGCCGGCGGGCGGATGATCTGGAGGCGGAGATCGTCGCTCTCGGCGGGTGCGCCGCCGCCATGAGAAGCCTCGCGGAGTGGCAAAGCTGCCCCGCCGGCATCGCGGTTCGCAACGAGCCGCTGGTCCTCTGGCAGGAGACCGGCGATGGCGGCCGCCTTCTCACTTGCCCGCAAAGCACGCCCCGGCATCCGCTGGCGGGGCTGAAGGTTCTCGATCTGACGCGCGTTCTGGCCGGCCCGGTCGCCAGCCGGTTTCTTGCCCTGCTCGGTGCGACCGTCCTGCGGATCGATCCGCCGGCCTGGGATGAACCCGGCGTGCTGCCCGAGGTGATGCTGGGCAAGGAAAGCGCGCGCCTCGATCTGTCGAAACCTGCGGACAGGGACGTGTTCGAGACGCTTCTGGCGGAGTGCGACATGCTGATCCACGGCTATCGGCCGGGGGCGCTCGACGATCTCGGCTATGGGGCCGACAAGCGGGCAGCCTTCAATCCCGGCATGACCGAGGTCAGCCTCGATGCCTATGGCTGGAGCGGACCATGGCGCGGCAGGCGCGGGTTCGACAGTCTGGTGCAGATGAGCACCGGCATCGCCGATGCCGGCATGAAGGCGTTCGGCACCGACAAGCCGAAGCCGCTGCCGGTTCAGGCGCTCGACCACGCGACCGGCTACCTGATGGCCGGAGCGGCGCTCCGGTCGCTGACGCACGCCCTCACGACCGGAAAACGCCTGTCCGCCCGCCTTTCGCTGGCAAAGGCTGCCGATCTGCTGGTGCGCTATCGCCAGTTGCCGACCGGGGACCTTCTCCCCGAAACACCATCGGACGTGGCTCCGGCAATCGAGCAGACCGGGTGGGGGCCCGCCCGCCGCCTGCAGCCACCGCTCACGATAGACGACGTGCTGCTGCAGGCCACGCGCCCGGCAAAGCCCATCGGATACAGCGATCCGCTCTTCCCGGTGCCCGATGGCCGGCACGGGCGCCGCGACGGTTCATAATCGAACCGCCCAGCGGCGGCGGTCGCTGGTGAAATTCACGATGCGCCATGGAGCGACATCGATCTGCGAAAAGGCCGTGGCCGGCCCACCCAGCACATTCAGCACCGCGGCGCGCACGACGAACGGGTGCGCGAGAACGACAGTGCCCCCGCTGGACGTCAATTGAGACGACAGCCACCCTCCGACCCGGTCGCAGAAGCTCGTCAGGGGCTCGCCGCCATGGGAGGCATCGCTTGCATCCCGGCACCAGCGGGCAAAGGCATGCGGCTCGCTCCGGCCAATTTCGGCCATGTCGCAGCCAGCCCAGCGGCCGAAATCCATCCCCCTCAGTCGCTCGTCCGCCATGGCGCGCCGCCCCGCCGGCAGGGTCGCATCGAGGCTGATTTCCGGCCCGGCGAACAGGCGATCCGCCTGTTCGATGCAGGACCTGACCGGCTCCGGCAGATCGGCCAGCCCGC
>DAIPYB010000289.1:0-4514 GCA_036782955.1 Pseudoxanthobacter sp.
GAAGCGGAGATCGGCTGGTTCATCGTGGCTCAACTCATCGTCGTGTCGTGGCAGGGCGCATATTGCGGCGGCTTCGGATCCGCTGCCTTGCCACCATTGAGGCGGGTTTAATCCCCATGGCAGAGCGCGACAAGAGATAATGACTGTCCGCATTCTGTCCGACGCGGTGCCGCACCACCGCCCGGCCATCCGGCAATGAAGCCTTAACCATGATTCCGCTACCCATGATCGGCATTCGTGGCCGCAAGGCCCGGCGTGAACCGAGGAGAGCCGACATGACAGCCGTTGCCCTGACGGATCGACACGCAGAGCCCGGTGCCCTGCGCCACTGCCGCAGGTTGCTGGCCGCCTTCATGCTGGCGCTGTGCTGCGGGCTCGCCAGCCCGGCCGCTGCCGCCACGGATGCCCAGTTCGTTGCGTGGATCAAGGGTTTCTGGCCTGCAGCCCGCCAGGCCGGCGTGTCCTCCGCGACTTACAATGCGGCCTTCGCCGGCATCACCGAGCCCGATGCGGATGTGCTGCGGCTTAACGTGAAGCAGCCGGAATTCACCAAGTCGGTGGGCGAATATCTGGCGTCCGCCGTTTCCGACCAGCGGATCGAGACCGGTCGGGCGATGATGGCCAAGTGGAAGCCGTGGCTTGAGCGCATCTCGGCCCGGTTCGGCGTGGAGCCGCAGATCGTGCTGGCGATCTGGGGTGTCGAGACCTCCTATGGCGCCGTGCTGGAAAACCCGAAGATCGTCCGCAGCGTCATCCGTTCGCTGGCGACCCTCGGCTATGCCGGCGGCGCGCGGGCGAAGTTCGGTCAGGAACAGCTGATCGCGGCACTGAAGATTCTGGAGCACCACGACGTCGCCCCGCGCGGACTGACGGGGTCTTGGGCCGGCGCCATGGGCCACACCCAGTTCATTCCCACGAGCTTCCTGCAATATGGCGTCGACATGGATGGCGACGGGCACCCCAACATCTGGACATCGGTGCCCGATGCGCTGGCGACCACCGCCAACCTGCTGGCGCGCAATGGCTGGCAGCGCGGGGTGACATGGGGCTACGAGGTGGAATTGCCGCGCGGCTTCAATCTGGCGCTGGCCGACGAGAAGACGTGGCGTCCGGTGGATGAGTGGGCGAAGCTCGGCGTGCGGCGCACCGGCAGCCGGCCGTTCCCGCGCGGAACCGACAAGGCCAAGCTCATCCTGCCTTCCGGCGCGCGCGGCCCGGCCTTCCTGACGCTGCCCAACTTCGATGTCATCAAGCGCTACAACAACTCCACCTCCTACGCGCTGGCCGTCGGCTATCTCGCCGACCGCATCGTCGGCGTGCCGCCGTTCCGCACGCCGTGGCCGACCGACGCGCACCCGCTGTCGCGTGGCCAGATCGTTGAACTGCAGACGGCGCTGAATGCCCGCGGCTTCCCGGTGGGCGAAGTGGACGGAAAAGTCGGCATCGGCACCCGCGACGCGGTGCGCGCCTTCCAGATGTCTGTTGGCCTGCCTCCCGATGGATATCCGACGCAGGAACTGCTGGCCGTGCTGACGCGCGGCTGAGCCATCCTCCGGATCGGCTGCCTCCGAAAGGCGGCACGGGTCACCGGCGTGACCCGTGCCGCTTTTTCCATATTTGGGTGGCCGTGGTCGGTGATGCCGTGCAAGATCGGATCATTACAGAGGATGGCAGCGTAATTATTTCGCGCATCTGACGGTTGCGTCAGATGGAAAAATACCATGGCTGTAATACTTGGCGAGAGCTGCGGAAACGTCTTCTCTTTGCGCGTCATGCAGCTATCCTGACCTGTACGGCGGCCAGGCAAGGCAACGCCGCAGGAGGGGTGCAATGACGCAGAATGATCCGGCGACCGGCGTTGTAACCGAGGCTTTTTCAGCGCCGCGTGCACTTGAAGGCCGGCGCGGCGCCGATGTGCTGCTGGAGGTGCTGGACAGCGAGGGCGTCGAATATATTTTCGGCAACCCCGGCACCACCGAACTGCCGCTGATGGATGCCCTGCTTGCCAAGCCGCAGATCCAGTATATCTGGGGCCTGCAGGAAGCCAGCGTGGTGGCCATGGCAGACGGTTATGCGCAGGCCGCCCGCCGTCCCGGCTTCATAAACCTGCACACCGCCGGCGGCCTTGGCCATGGTCTCGGCTGCCTCATCAATGCCGGCGTATCGAACACGCCGCTGGTGGTCACTGCCGGCCAGCAGGATTCACGCCATACCGTGACCGATCCGCTGCTGTTCGGCGATCTGGTCGGTATTGCGCGGCCGCACTGCAAATGGGCGCAAGAGGTGACCAGTGCGTCGCAGATCCCTACGCTCGTGCGCCGGGCCTTCCACGACTGCAACGCGGCACCGGCCGGTTCGGTCTTCCTGTCGCTGCCGATGGACGTGATGGAGGAGAGCACCACCGTCAGCGCGCTTGCGCCCTCCAACATCGACCGGCGCGCCGTGGCCGGATCGCTGGATGAACTGGCCCGCATGCTGGCGAAGGTGCGGCCCGACCGCCTCGTGATCATCGCCGGCGATGAAATCGATATTTCCGATGCCGCGCCCGAAACCGTCGAGATCGCGGAGGTTCTCGGTGCGCCGGTCTACGGCGCCTCTTGGCCGGCGCGTATTCCGTTTCCGACCTCCCATCCGTTGTGGTCGGGCAACATGCCGACCCGCGCGACCGATATCAACGCCAGCCTGTCCCGCTTCGACTGCGTGTTCGGCATTGGTGGCAAGTCGCTGATCACCATTCTTTATTCGGAAGGCTCGGCCGTGCCGGACAGCTGCGATGTGCTGCAGCTTTCCTCAGACGTGCGCGATCTCGGGCGGACCTACACGACGAAGCTTTCGGTTCTGGGGGATATCAAGGTTTCGCTTCAGGCGCTGATTCCGCTGGTGCGCAAATATTGCGCGCCGACGGCGGATGTCCGTGCCGCACAGGTGGTGGCTGCGCGGGAAGGTCGCCTTGCCCGTCGCAAGGGGCTGGAAGCGCGGGCAAAGGCCGATATGGCGGCGCCGGTCGCCACGCCGCTGGTGGCCGCTTTCGAGGTGGTGCGGGCCATCGGCTCGCGCGCGGCAATCGTCGATGAGGCCATCGCCACGTCGGCCCATGTCAAAAGCCTGCTGCATTCCGATTCTGCGCGGCAATATTCGTTCCTGCGCGGCGGCGTACTCGGCTGGGGCATGCCGGCATCTTGCGGCTTCTCGCTCGGTTATGGCCGCGCGCCCGTCGTCTGCCTTGTCGGCGATGGTGCGGCGCTCTATTCGCCGCAGGCGCTTTGGACTGCCGCGCACGAAAAGCTTCCGGTCACGTTCGTTGTCATGAACAACCGGGAATATAACGTGCTGAAGAATTTCCAGCGCGGGCAGGCGCATTATAACTCCACCCGCTCGAACCGTTTCATCGCAATGGATATCGTCGATCCGGCGGTCGACTTCATGGCACTGGCAACTGCGCTGGGCGTACCGGCGCGGCGTGCGGCGAAGCCGGCGGATATTGCGCAACTGGTCGAGGCCGGCATTGCCTCTGAAAAGCCGAACCTGATCGAGATTCCGATCTCGACGGAATGAACGGCGACGAAGCGAAAGACAGGGAAGCGGGCATGAAGATGCCGACAATCCGGCCGGCGGCGGTTCTGGTCGCGCTGGCCGGAATTGCACTGCACGCCGTGACCTGTTTCGGCCTGTCCGCCGACGGCATCGGCTTGTTCAATATCAGCCTGTTTCTCTATGCCAGCCTGCCTTATGCGATCTGCCTCGCACTTGTGTTCGTCGGGCGCGGCCGGCCGCTTATGGCGCTGTGCGCAGGCCTTGCTGCCCTGGTGATGGATGGTGTCACGTTCCGCGACGTTTTCATCGTGCCGACGAATTCCACGGCGGCGCTGGCATTGCTGGTGACACCGGCAATCAATGTGGTGCTGGCCGTGCCGTTCGGGCTCGGTGCCGGCTGGGTATTGGGGCGGCTGTTCCGCCCACGCCGCCCAGCGCAATAAGGTCGGCAGGGCAGGGCGCGTCGACAGGGCAAGGGCGCTCCGCCATCGCGCAAGAAAAAAGCCGCCGGATCGGGAGCCCGATCCGGCGGCTTTTAAGTGTGTCGCGTTTGCGCGGTTCAGCGCGGCAGGGTGGTTTCGCCCATCAGCGCCAGATCGATGGCGCGCGCTGCCTGACGGCCCTCGCGGATGGCCCACACCACCAGCGACTGGCCACGCCGTACATCGCCCGCAGCCCAGACCTTGTCGAGCGAGGTCTTGTAGAGCTCGGTGTCGGCCTTCACGTTGGTGCGGTTGTCGAGCGTCAGCTTGTCGCCGGCTTCCGCAACATAGGTATCGAGCGCCGGGCCGGCGAAGCCGATGGCGATCATCACCAGATCGGCACGGATATCGAACTCCGTTCCGGGAATCGGCCGGCGACGCTCGTCCACGCGGGCACACTGCACGTGGGTGACATTGCCCTTGCGGTCGCCCTTGAAAGCCAGCGTCGCGCACGAGAACTCGCGTTCGGCACCCTCGGCCTGACTGGAGGAGGTGCGG
>DAIPYB010000290.1:0-4497 GCA_036782955.1 Pseudoxanthobacter sp.
GACGCAAAAGGCCGCCCCGTCGGGCGACCTCCTCTGTTTTTATGGGATTTTTCAGGCAGCAAAAGCTTCCAGAGTCATCGTATCCACGGTGAAGGTGCCGTCCGGCTCGAATGCGAACGCGCTGCTCACTTCCTGCGGTGCGCGATCCTGCAGCGACCGGATGGCGGTGACGTGGACCGCCGGCGTGCGGATGCGCGACACCCACGGGCCGAACTCCAGCCGCAGCGTGCGGCGGGTGAGCCGGCCGGCGGCGAAGCCGGCCCGTGTCACCGCGGCAATCCACTCGTCGCAGGAATAGTCGCGGACGTGGGAAGGATCGCGCAGCAGTTCCATGGCCTGCAGGAAGGTATCGGCCAGCGGCGTGCCCGGCGAGCAGACATCCATGAACACTGCCGCACCGCCGCGCCGGGTCACCCGGCGGGCCTCCGACAGTGCCGTGTTCAGGTCGCCCCAGTGGTGGGCGCTGTAGCGGCTGGCGACCATGTCGAACGCACCGTCGGCGAACGGCAGGTTTTCCGCCGCCCCCCACTGCGTGCGGATGTTGGCAAATCCGCGCCGGGCGGCTTCCGTTTCCACCGCCTGCAGCATGCCGGCTGACAGATCGTAGGCCACCACTTCGCCGCCGGCCGATGCCATGGCAAAACTGGCGTGTCCGCCGCCGCAGCCCATGTCGAGCGCGCGGGCGGGCCGGCGCGCGGCGGCGATGGCGGCCAGTGCCTCCAGATCGGCGCCGGCCGCGTGAACGGGGCTTGCGACATAGGCGGCGGCCTGCGGCCCGAACTGGCCTTCGACCTGTGCCTGCTGGGCCGTGAAGACATGGGGCTGGTGAGCGGTCATGGCGGCAATCTCCGAAGAAGGGGGCATCTGTTGCGCCGTGGTGTAGGGTGTCACGGAAACTGGTAACAGGACCAAACTTATCCTGGTATATTTTCGTCCCTGCCGACTGCGAAGGACACCGGCCATGGATCGCCTGACAGCCTCCCGCCGTGCGCTGGGCGCATTCGTGCGGGCGCATCGGGAGCGGATTTCGCCGGCTGCCGCCGGGTTACCCGGCGGCGGGCGGCGGCGCACGCCCGGCCTGCGCCGCGAGGAACTGGCCGAACTCTGCGGCATGAGCACCACATGGTGCACATGGGTCGAACAGGGCCGCGAGATGGCCCTCGGCGTTTCGGCGCTGTCGCGCCTTGCGGCAGCACTGCGGCTGGACGGTGCGGAGCGGGCCTATCTGTTCGAGCTCGCCGGCAAGCGCGATCCAGCCGCCCGCATCGCTCGCGAGGATCCGCTGCCGTTTGCCGTTGGCGCGGCGGTGGCGGCGATAAAGGTGCCGGCCTATGTGCTCGACCGCAAGGCGGAGGCGCGGGCGTGGAACGCACCCGCCGCCCGGCTCTTTTCCGG
This sequence comes from Pseudoxanthobacter sp., assembly GCA_036782955.1. Lineage (GTDB taxonomy): Bacteria > Pseudomonadota > Alphaproteobacteria > Rhizobiales > Segnochrobactraceae > Pseudoxanthobacter. The sequence continues at coordinate 1,396 of DAIPYB010000290.1, forward strand.
TTGGCTGGATGGCGACCATGACCGCAACCTGTTGCGGTACATCTTTCTGTCTCCGGTCTCGCGCCAGCTTATCGTCGATCACGATCGCCGGGCCGCCCGGGTGCTGGCGGAATTTCGCGCCGACCTCGGCCACCATGTCGACGACGATGCCATGGTGGCGCTGGTGGACGAACTGAGCGCTGGCAGCCCGCTGTTCGCGCGCCTGTGGGCGGAACAGGACGTGCTGACGCGCGAGGGCGGCGAGCGCACCTTTCAGCATCCGCGCGACGGCTTCGTGCGCGCGGTTCAGGTGACGTGGACGCTCGCCGGCGCGCCGGATTTCAAGCTCTCGATGCTGGTTCCGGCGAGCGGGCCGGGGAGCGATGTCACGGAATGAAATAGAACGGGTTCGGCAGCTTCACGGTGTTGGCGGCGTGGCCGCCGAGAAGGTCGGAATATTGATCGCCGAGAGACAGGACCACGACATAGCCCTGCGCTTCGATGGCGGCGCGGGCGGGGGCCTTGTATTCGACCGCGGAGGCGAATGTCTTGTCGTCCGGCACCAGTGTGAGGCCCTGATAATCGGTGTAGCCGGCGGCTTTAAGATTCGCTTCGGTCTTGTCGCGCATGGATTCCGGCCGGCCGGAGACGAAGAACACCGCGATATCGTTGGCACGGGCGAAATCGGCGATCTGGCGCACCGGAACGATCGGCCGGTCGTTCGCCGTGCGCTGCCAGTCGCGCCAGCCGCAGGGGTTGTTCTGCGCCACGGGCCATGTGCACGGACCCGACGGCAGCGAGGGGCCTTTGTCCGGCACCGTCACGAGATTGGAAAGGGCGGTCTCGTCGATATCGAAGACCACGGCGAGCTTCAGGTCGCCGGGCTTGCGGGCAGCAGCGGCGGCCTGCACGATCTCCAGTCCCTGCCGCGCAGCGGCTGAAAGCGCCCGGTCATAGGACCCGCCGGAAACCCAGTCGGTGAGCGCGGCGCGCATCTGGCCGAGGTTCGGCGGCTCGGAGGGAACACTGCCTTCCTGCGCCCAAGCCTGTTGCGCCCATGCCTGTTGCGTCCATGCACCGCCGGTCGGGCCTAGCGCCAGCGGCAGCGCGACGGCGAGGCCGGCGACAAGGGATTTCAGGGACAGGTGACGGGACATGGTCGGTTTCTCCGGCAGCGTGCTTCAGCCGCCCGTCAGCGACATCGGGCGGCCGACGGCCGGCCGGGCGTTGCGGGCGATGACAAAATCGTGGCCCTTGGGCTTGCGGGCGATGGCTTCCAGAATGGCCGCGCGCACGGCGCCGTCGGCTTCGCTCTGGCGCAGCGGGGTGCGCAGGTCGGCCGCGTCTTCCTGTCCGAGGCACATGTAGAGCGTGCCGGTGCAGGTCAGCCGGACCCGGTTGCACGCTTCGCAGAAATTATGGGTCATCGGCGTGATAAAGCCGAGGCGGCCACCGGTTTCCGCCACGCGCACATAGCGGGCCGGGCCGCCGGTGGCGAGGGGAATGTCCTCCAGCCGGTAGCGGCCGGCCAGACGCGCCCGCACTTCGTCCAGCGGCAGGTAATGATCGGTGCGGTCGCCATCGACATCGCCCATCGGCATGGTTTCGATCAGCGTCAGGTCGTGCCCCTCGCCGTGGGCCCACAGCATCAGCGGCTCGATCTCGTCTTCGTTGAGGCCCTTCAGCGCCACGGTGTTGATCTTGATCCTGATGCCGGCGGACTGCGCCGCCCGGATGCCGGCCAAGACGGGCGCCAGATCGCCGCGCCGGGTCAGGGCGCGGAAGCGGCCGGGATCGAGGCTGTCGAGCGAAACATTGATGCGGCGCACGCCGATGGCGGCAAGATCGGCGGCGTGGCGGGCAAGCTGCGAGCCGTTTGTGGTGAGCGTCAGCTCATCCAGCGTGCCGGCCTCCAGATGGCGGCTGAGGGCGCGGAACAGCGTCATGACATTCCGGCGCACCAGCGGCTCGCCACCGGTAATGCGCAGCTTGCGCATGCCCATGCCGATGAACAGCGTGCAAAGCCGGTCCAGCTCTTCCAGCGTCAGCAGATCGCGGCGGGGCAGGAAGGTGGTGTCCTCCGCCATGCAGTAAAGGCAGCGGAAGTCGCAGCGGTCGGTGACGGAAACCCGGAGATAGCGGATCGCGCGGCCGAACGGGTCCGCGATGACCCTGTCGCGGTCCGGCACTGGCATCGACTGGTGCACAACGACCATTGTACGCTTCCTCGGGCCGCTTTCCGCACGGCCCGTTATCCCCCTGAACTGGTTCTGCCCTGAAAGCAGTGATATTGCCAGCAGCAAGAGCAGCCCGGAGGCTGCAATCCGCGGCCGGCTGTTCCGCCCGCCCGTGGGAAACCGGAGGATCAAGCCCGTGAGCGCCGACCCCAACAGCGCCGACCCCGACAGCGCCAACGATCTTTGGCCAACGGAAATCCGCCTCCTCAGGGACAAGCGCACGCTGAAGGTGACGTTCGACAACGGCGAGACCTTGTCCGTGCCGGCGGAACTGCTGCGGGTGAAGTCGCCGTCCGCCGAGGTGCAGGGCCATTCGCCGGCCGAGCGCAAGCTGGTGCCCGGCAAGGCGGAGGTCACCATCACCGCGGTGCAGCCGGTCGGCAATTATGCCGTGCGGCTGGTCTTCGACGACGGCCACTCGACCGGAATCTACACATGGCACCTGCTGGCGGAACTGGGCCGCGACCCGGACCGGCAGTTGCTGGACTATGCCGGCGAACTGAAAGTGGCGGGTCTCTCGCGGCTGCCCTGAAAAACGGGACGGCAGATGAACAATAAAAGGCGGGGACTGGCCCCGCCTTTTCCGTTTCCAGCTGGCAGCCGGCTGCTCAGCTCAGGTTCAGTTCCTTGAAGAAGTCGTTGCCCTTGTCGTCCACGACGATGAAGGCCGGGAAGTCCTCGACCTCGATGCGCCAGATGGCTTCCATGCCGAGCTCGGGATATTCCACCACTTCCACCTTCTTGATGCAGTCCTGTGCAAGGCGGGCGGCGGGGCCACCGATGGAGCCCAGATAGAAGCCGCCGTGCTTGTGGCAGGCATCGCGCACCGCGGCCGAGCGGTTGCCCTTGGCCAGCATCACCATGGAGCCGCCGGCGGCCTGGAACT
>DAIPYB010000291.1:0-4494 GCA_036782955.1 Pseudoxanthobacter sp.
ATATTTGTTGATCGTCTTCGCCTTTGCGGGCGACTCCACGATGACGACGTGCATCGTAACCTTGCGTTTTAAACACGGCGGCCGGCCCGCAAAAAGCCCCTGCAGCCCGCCGGCCGGTCCGAGGGCAGCGCCGGACCATCGGAAAAACCGGCGGCGCTGTCAAATCATGCCTGCTCGCGGCCCCGGGGGAAGCTCTATTATGATTGAAAATACAACCTGTGGTTTATTTTTTGGATATAGCGACTTTTGGTAGATATTGGTTGTCATGCCGACCCGACGCCGTTGCGGCTCCTGCGGGGCGGGCTGCGGGCGGCGCGGCGGGGGCAAGCCATCACCAACCGACAGGATTGCGCAGACAATGAGCGCGGAACGGGCCTATTCAAACGGCAATAACCCGGCCGATATGACCGCTGCGCGCGTTGCCGCCGGTGCGCCCCGCTCCGTCGCGGCGCGCTATGGCACGGGCGACACGCTGAGCTACCTCGACCAGATGCTCGGCGAACTGGGCCGGCTCGCCAGATCGGCAGACGAACCGATGCTCGCCTACCTGATTGCGGTTGCACAGGAAGAGGCGGCCGCACGCCGCGCGCACCTGCGGGCAGGCTGAGGCGCGCGGCAGGACATCGAGAATGGTGGCGGTCGCCTTGCGGCGCAACGTCGCGGTGGTTGCGCGCCGGTTGCAACCGGCCGAGGCGGGCCGTGCCTGTCAGGCCTGCGGAATCAGAGATACGCGGTTGCCGCCGTGGCGCTCCAGTCGCCCGGCAACTTCGAGCTCCAGCAGAATCACCATGACGATGGCCTGCGGCAGCCCGGTGTGACGCACCAGTGCATCGACCGCCGTGGGGGTTGGTCCCAGCGCCGCAATCACTACGGCGCGGCTGTCGTCGGCCACCGGCGGCAACGGCGCGGGGGCGGCGTCTTCATTCACGGGGCCGGCCGGAACATGGTCACCGGCCATCGGGCTTGCGGCTTCCAGGACGTCGGCGGCATTGCGCGCGAGAATAGCGCCGTCGCGGATGAGATCGTTGCAGCCTTCCGCACGAGGATCCAGCGGAGAGCCCGGCACGGCCAGCACTACACGGCCCTGTTCGCCGGCAAACCGGGCAGTATGCAGCGATCCGGAGCGGCGGGCGGCTTCCACGACCACAACCGCAAGGCTGCATCCGGAGATAATCCGGTTGCGTCGGGGAAAGTCATGGGCCCGCGCCGTCCAGCCCATGGGCATTTCACTGATGGCGGCACCGCCGCGGGCGACGATGTCTGCCAGCAGGCCTTCGTGCTCGGGCGGATAGATGCGGTCCAGCCCACCGGCCAGAACCGCCACGGTGCCGGTTGCCAGCGCCGCATTGTGGGCGGCGGCATCGATGCCGCGGGCGAGGCCGGAGACGATGACCACGCCGGCCTCGCCGCAGCCGCGCGCAATGCGCTCGGCCATGAGACGGCCGGCAGTGGAGGCATTGCGCGCGCCCACGATGGCGATAGCCGGCCGTTCCAGCACCGCCGGGGCGCCGCGCACCGCCAGCAGCGGCGGCGGCGCGTCGACAGCCTGCAGCGCCGGCGGATAGCCGGGTTCGCCAAGGGCGATGAGGGTGACGCCGGCTTTTTCCGCGGCCGCAAGCTCGGCAAGCGCCTCGGACTGCGATGCGATGCGGATACGGCGCGCGCCGCCGCGCCGGGCCAGATCGGGCAGGGCATCCAGCGCCGCCTGCGCCGATCCGAAATGATTGACCAGCGAACGGAAGGTGGCGGGCCCGACGTTTTCGCTGCGGATCAGTCGCAGCCATGCCAGCCGCTGGGCATCGCTGAGGCGGGGCTGTCGAGATGATCGGTTTTCAAAGGTCATCTCGGCGCCTCCGGGGGTGGCTGGACGCGGGATCGGACTGCCTCGGGGGCGCAGGCCTCAGGCGGCCGCCTTCTTCTTATCGCCGATGCGGCCTTCGGTCCCGGCCAGCAGGCGGCGGATGTTCTCGCGGTGGCGCAGCCAGAGCACGACCGTCATCGCAGCGAACACGATGGCGAGCGCCTGTTCCCCCACCAGCAGGAAGATGACTGGCGTCGCCGCCGTGGCGATGAGCGCGGAAAGCGAGGAATAGCGCGTCAGCACGGCCACCAGCAGCCACATGGCTGCAAACGCGATGGCGAGGGGCCACGCAAGGCCGATGAGCAGGCCCAGATAGGTGGCCACGCCCTTGCCGCCGCGAAAGCCCAGCCACACCGGAAACAGATGGCCGAAGAAAGCAGCCCCGCCCGCCAGAATTGCAGGCACCGGGCCGGCATAGTGGCTGGCCAGCAGCACCGCCACGGTGCCCTTGAACATGTCGCCGAGAAGCGTGCCGACAGCCAGCGACTTGCGCCCCGTGCGCAGCACGTTGGTGGCGCCAATGTTGCCGGAGCCGATCTTGCGCACATCGCCGGCGCCGGCAAGGCGGGTCAGGATGACGCCGAAGGGGATGGAACCGGCCAGATAGCCCAGCACCACCGCCAGAACGGATGGCCACGATGCAGCCCCGGCAACGAGGTCGGACCAGGAAACCGCGACAGCTTCAGGCATCATCGACGAACACAATCCTCGCTAATACGGCTCGTGCGCCGCCTTCCGGGCCGCACGGTGGCACAAGGTCTGCGGGGCTGCAACAGGCTGCCCCGCTGCCCGGCTGAACGCTTCCTCAGGCGAGGTTGAAAACCGTGCGCCCCTCGACGAGCGTGCGAACGACCCGCCCCTGGAAGCGCGCGCCCTCGAACGGGGTATTCTTTGAACGCGACCGGATCTGGTCTTCGCTGAATACCCACGGCCGGTCCGGATCGAACAGCACGATATCGGCGGCGGCGCCGGGTGCCAGCGTTCCGGCCGGCAGGCCAAGGCGACGCGCCGGCGCGGTGGAAAGCACCTCGATCAGCCGTGACAGCGGCAGCGAGCCGTCATGCACCAGCCGCAGGCCGCCGGCGAGCAGGGTCTCAAGCCCGATGGTGCCGTCCGCCGCCTCGGCGAACGGATGACGCTTGGTTTCCACGTCCTGCGGATCGTGGTTTGAGACAATCACGTCGATGGTGCCGTCGGCCACCGCCTCCACGACCGCGCGGCGGTCATCCTCGCCACGCAGCGGCGGCGAGAGCTTGAAGAAGGTGCGATAGGCGCCGATGTCGTTTTCGTTCAGTGCGAGGTGCGCGAGCGAAACGCCGGCGGTCACGTCGAGCCCGGCCGCCTTGGCGGCGCGCAGGACCGCTACCGAGGCCGCGCAACTGACGAGCGCGGCATGATAGCGCCCGCCCGTCAGCCCGACGAGACGCAGATCGCGCTCCAGCGCGATCACTTCCGCTTCCCGGGGAATGCCGGAGAGGCCGAGCCGAGAGGCTGCCTCGCCTTCGTTCATCACGCCGGACCCGACGAGATCGGGGTCCTCCGGCATGTTGACGATGAGCGCGCCGAAATCGCGGCCATAGGTCAGCGCGCGGCGCAGTACGCGCGAGCTGGAGATCGGTCCCCGGCCGCTGGAGAAGGCAACGGCGCCCGCCTCGCCCAGAAGGCCGATTTCCGCGGTCTCAAGCCCTTTCAGGCCCTTGGTGGCGGCGGCCATGGGGTGCACGTGCACGGCCGCGGTATCGCGCGCCCGGCGCAGCATGAAATCGACCAGCGCCGGATCGTCGATGACGGGATCGGCATCGGGCATGGTGATGATAGTGGTCACGCCGCCGGCAACCGCCGCCGCGCTGGCGGTTGCCAGCGTTTCGCGATGGTCGTGGCCGGGTTCGCCGACGTGAACCTGCATGTCGACGAGGCCCGGCGCGGCGACAAGGCCGCGGCCGGCGATGATTTCCGCTCCGGGCGGAACGGGCAGGGCGGCAGCCTCCGGGCCGGCTGCAACGATGCGGCCATCGGCGATGTGGATGGCGCCGGCGGCATCGAGCCCGCGCGAGGGATCGATGATGCGCACGTCGGCGATGACGGTGAACGGGGCGGGCGGGGCTGCGGGGGTGGTCTGCCAGCGCTGGGTCACGGCAAGCGTTCCTCATGTTGTCGCGCGGCGCGCCTGCGGCACAGGGTGGTCGGGGCTGTGGCGGGCGGGGCGACGGTTTTCGCGCGTGAGAATTCGGTCGGGGACGTGTGCCGGAGCCGGTCTCCCGGCGGCCGGACTGTCAGGATTGCGGCAGGTGGGCGGAGAGGGCTTCCAGCACGGCCATGCGCACGGCAACGCCCATTTCCACCTGCTCGCCGATCAGGCTGCGCGGCCCGTCCGCCACGGAGGGCGCGATTTCCACCCCACGGTTCATCGGACCGGGGTGCATCACCAGTGCATCCGGGGCGGCGTAGGCGAGTTTTTCCTCGTCGAGGCCCCAATAGTGGAAATACTCACGCACAGAGGGCACGAACGAGCCATCCATGCGCTCGCGCTGGAGACGCAACATCATAACGATATCAGCGTCTTTTAGGCCATCCTTCATGTTTTTGTGGACCTCGACGCCCATGTTTCCGATGCCCGACGGCAGCAGCGTGGA
>DAIPYB010000292.1:0-4493 GCA_036782955.1 Pseudoxanthobacter sp.
GGCGCCTGCGCGCCGGTATTGCCCTTGTTGGCGCGGATGGCTTCCAGCTCGTCGGCCGTGCCGGCGTCGGGGTTCAGTTCGTTGACGGTGATGCCGGGATATTTCGCCTTGAAGCCCGCGATCACATCGCCGTAGCCGCACCAGTCATGGGGCAGGGCGATGACGGTGAGGGCACCTTCCTTTTCCGCGGCGGCCACCAGATCGGCCGGCGCCTCGGCCCGCGCCATGCCCGGCAGGGCAACGCTGAGCGTGAGGGCAGAGATAAACGCAAGACGGCTCGTTTTCGGGGCGGGCATGGTCATCGATTTCTCCTCAATCAGGGCCGCCTGACGGCAACGGTCTGCATTTCAGGCGTCTTCGTTCCCGTCAAAATTGTTCCGTTCACGTCAATAACGTCCGCAGGACGATGCCGTCCGGCGGGCCGAAAGGGAGATGGATTTTGGATACTTTTAAAATGTCTTTACAGAACAGGATCTTGAAAAGAATTCGCTGTGTTCGGAACGCGTGAATTTGATTTTATTGTCGTAACAATTGCATGACAGAGTCGCAGTCCACTATGCTCCCGGAGAGCAGACCAATCCGCGACAGGGCAGGGGTGTGCGTTGAGCAAGCAGCAGAAAGGAGCGTTGCTGTCCTTCATTCGTCTTGATGCCGGCGACCTCAGGCCGAAAGTGCGCCAGATTCAGGATCAGATCAGAACTGCCATCCTGCACGGGCATTTGAGACCGGGAACGAGACTTCCCGCCAGTCGCGTTCTGGCCGATGAACTCTCCGTTTCACGCGCGACGGTCGTGCATGTTCTTGAGAAGTTGAAGAACGAGGGCTATCTGGAGGCCCGGGCTGGCTCTGGAACCTATGTGTGCGAACGGCTCGATGTCTCCGTCCAGCGTTTCAGCCCGCCGCCGCCTGCGGGCGCGGATGACACGACGGGCGAGGCGCCCCCGCCGCACCTGTCGCGTATGGGTGCGATGGCGGACGGCGTTTCGATCGAACTGGCCAAGGCCGATTATCGGCCGTTCCTGCCCAATCATCCGGCGCTGGAGCGATTTCCCTTCGCGGTCTGGCGCAAGTGCTGCGCCGGTGCCCTGCGGGGCGGGCGGGTTGCCAGCCTTGCCTATGGCGATCTTGCCGGCGAACCGGTGCTGCGCCAGCGGATCGCTGAATATCTGGCCCTGCATCGCGGCGATCCGTGCGACCCGGAGCAGATCGTTATCACCACCGGCAGCCATGCCGCCTTCACGCTGGCGGTGCTGGCTCTTGCCGCGGCCGGCGACCGGGTCTGGTTCGAGGATCCCGGCCCCGTGACGGTCCATAATCTGCTGCGGGTGCTGGACCTTGAAGTTTGTCCCGTCGGCATCGACGCCGCGGGCATGGACGTTGCCGGCGCGGCGGAGCGCCATGGCGATGCCCGGCTGGTGTTCACCATGCCGGCGCGCCACCATCCCCTTGGCATCACGATGGCACCGGAGCGGCGGCTGGCGCTGCTGGAGTGGGCGCACAGCAACGAGGCCTGGATCATCGAGGACGATTACGACAGCGAATTCCGCTATGACGGCGCGCCGCTGCCCTCCATGCGCTCGACCGACCGGCATAACCGGGTGATCCATGTCGGCACGTTCAGCAAGGCGCTCTATCCAGCCATCCGGGTCGGCTACCTGGTGTTGCCGCCGGCGCTGGTGGGGGTGTTCCGCAATCTCGCGGGTCTGGTGCAGCGCGGCGTCGCAACCGAGGTGCAGCTCGGGCTGGCGGAATTCATCGGCGGCGGCCATTTCGCCAGTCACCTGCGCCGCATGCGCGAGCTTTATGCCGAGCGCCGGGCGGCCTTCCTTGCGGCGGGGCGCGAGGAGCTGGCGGGCCTTGCCCGCATCGATTGCCCCCAGAGCGGCATGAATGCCCTGATCTGGCTGGAGGGCGGGCGGGACGATGTCGCCATTCATCGCGCGGCGCTGGCCGCCGGCGTCCGCTGCCTGCCGCTGGCGGATTATGTGGTGCGCCGGCCACAGGAAGGGGAGATCAGGGAAGGGGCGCTCATTCTCGGTTTCGCCGGCGTGCCGGCGGAGAAGATGCAGCATCACCTCGCCCGTCTTGCCGCGGTGATCCGGCAGGGGGGCGGCCCGCAGGTCCGCTGATCCGTCGCTGTTGACTCATGGCTCGGAATCGGAACAAAATAAGAACATATTCGGGACATGAAAGATCGAAATCCTTTCACCCTGAATCCTGTCCGCTCCTTGTCCGGCAAATGAGGAATGCAAGCCATGGCACATGCGGCACTGTCCGGGCGGACGGCGGACCGGGTGGCGGCGTTGCGCGCCGGGATGCGCGCGCTGGAGGGGCGCCCGGAGGGTGGTGCCCGGCTGTCGTTCGGCGTGGCGGAGATCGACCGCCACCTGCCCGGCGAGGGGCTGCCCGTGGGGGCGCTGCACGAGGTGGAGGGGGCCGGGGCGGATGCGCGGCCGGGGGCAGCGGCGGTGTTGTTCGTGGCGGGCATTCTGGCGCGGCGCGGCGGGCCGGTGCTGTGGTGCGTGACGACGTGCGACCTCTATGCCCCCGCCCTTGCCGCCGTCGGGCTGGACCCCGCCCGGCTGATCGTGGCGGAGGCCGGCGGGGCGGTTCTGGCGGCGATGGAGGAAGGGCTGCGCCATGGCGGCCTTGCCGGCGTGGTGGGAGAGGCCGCGCGTCTGGGACTGACGGCTTCCCGCCGGCTGTCGCTGGCGGCCGAGGCCACCGGCACCCCGGCCTTCGTGTTGCGGCCTCCGGCGGCGGGGGGCGTGCGCCGGGAGAAGACGGCGGCGGGGCAGGGCGGCGAGCCGACGGCGGCCGCGACCCGCTGGCAGGTGATGCCGCTGCCTTCCGGCGCGCCGGCCGTGCTGGCGGGTGGGGAGGAGGGTGCGGGACGCGCGGGGCCGCGTGCCGGCCTCGGGCGGCCGGTGTGGCAACTGGCGCTCACCCGCTGCCGCAACGGCACGCCGGGATGCTTTGTGGTGGAGGCTTGCGATGACGAAGGAAGACTTGCGCTCTGCGACCGGCCTTTCCGCGTCCCGGCCGCGCCGGATCATCGCGCTCGCCCTGCCGCAGTGGGCCGTGGAGCGGCATGCCCGCAAGGCCGGGTCATCGCCTTTCCCGGCGGACGGCCATAAGGCTCCGGCTTCGGCGCTGGTGCTGGCGGCCTCCGATGGCCGGCGCCGCATGGTCTGCGCGCTGAACGCGGCGGCGCGGGCGGCCGGGCTGAAGGCCGGCATGACGCTTGCCCATGCCCGTGCCCTGCTGCCCGACGTGGTCGTTGCCGAGGCCGATCCGGCCGGCGATGCGGCGGCCCTCGTGCGGCTGGCGCTGTGGGCGGGCCGGCGATACAGCCCGGTGGCCGGGGTTGGCTTTTCGCCGGGCCTGCTCATCGATGCCACCGGGGCGGCGCATCTCTTTGCCGGCGAGGCGGCGATGCTGGACGATCTGCTGCGCCATGCCGGCCGCTTCGGCCTTTCGGCCACCGCCGCCATGGCCGGCACCGCCGGCGCGGCCCATGGGCTGGCGTGGTTCGGCGGCGGGGCAGCCGCGCGCCGGGTGGAGCCGGGCGGAGATGCCGCCGCCGTTCGTCCGCTGCCCCTTGCCGCACTGCGGCTGGAAGACGGCATGGTGGAGACGCTGGCCCGGCTCGGCTTTCGCACCGTCGGCGACCTTGCCGCCACGCCGCGCGCGCCGCTGGTGCGCCGCTTCGGCCCGCTCATCGGCCGCCGGCTCGATCAGGTGCTGGGGCTGGCCGGCGAGCCGGTGGTGCCGGTGCAGGCGGAGGACACCCTTTCCGTTTCCCGCCGGCTGCCGGAGCCCATTGCCACGGCGGAGCAGATTCTGGCGCTGACGCAGCGGCTGGTCGAGGCGCTCTGTGCCCGCCTTGCCGGTGCGGGGCTGGGCGCGCGCCGGCTCGACCTGCTGTTCTCGCGCGTCGATGGCGTGGTGGAGGCCGTGCGCATCGGCATGGCCCGGCCGACCCGCGACAGTGCCCATCTCCTCAGCCTGCTGGCGGGGCGCATCGACACCATCGAACCCGGCTTCGGCATCGATGCCGGCCGGCTGGTGGCGGTGCGGGCCGATCCCTTCAGCGGCGAGCAGGCCACCGCCGCCGGCCTCGGCGGCGCGGCAGCCACGGCGGGGGGAAGCGAGGACCGCCTCGCACTGCTCGTCGACCGGCTGGAGAATCGCCTCGGCGCCGGGCGGCTCTATCGTCTCAGGCCGGTGGAAAGCGCGGTGCCGGAGCGCGCCCAGTGCCGCGCGGCCCCGCTCGGCCCCTTTCCCGCCCGCCCGCCGGCGGCGCGCTTCGGTGCCATGCAGCTGCGCCCGCCGCGCCTGTTCACCCCGCCGGAACCGATCGAGACGCTGGCCGTGCTGCCGGACCAGCCGCCGGTTCACTTCGTCTGGCGCGGGCAGGTGCATCGCGTGGCGCGGGCCGACGGGCCGGAACGCATTTTCGGCGAATGGTGGAAGCGGGCGGCCGAGCAGGC
>DAIPYB010000293.1:0-4486 GCA_036782955.1 Pseudoxanthobacter sp.
CGAAATACAACATGCGACCGGCAGACTCACACCCGCCGTTCGTTCTGTTGCAAGTCGCGGGCCGGAGGGCCACCCCCGCGCCCTCCCCCGCATTTTGCGGTTTCGTGCGCACGAATCGCTTCCGACAGCCAAGGCGCATTTCACCCTTCCGGCGTGCGTATAATGTGCCCCGGTCGCTTTAGATAGCGTTCCTTAGCGAATCCGCAAGGGATGTTTCGGCCTGCCGGCTGCAATTTTCTGCCGGCGGGATCAGCCTCCCGGCGCGGCGGCGCTGCCCCAGGCGGTGCGGATCTGGCGGATTTCATCGGAGAAATTCCGCTCCTCCGTGGCGATGTCGTCGCGGCGCACCAGCACCTCTTGCTGCAATGCCTGAATGCGCGCCCAGCTCTCCGGCGTCAGGTCGGCATCGGCATGGCGGATGGCGGCCTCCAGATCGCTTTCGATGGCGCGCAGTTCCAGCCGGCCGAGGAAATGCATGAAACAGCGTTCGACGAAGTCCTCGCTCGGGTGAAAGGCGAGAATGGGAAAACGGGCCCGCAGCCGGTGCCCGTGGCGCTGGCCCTCGCCTTCCCCACCCTGCACTTCGGCCAGAAGCTGGAAAAAGCCGTCATCCAGCCGCGCACCGGCGCTGCCTGCCTCCAGCCCGGCCTCGCCGGCGGTAAGGATCTCCTCCACCGTCAGGGCCTGCAGGCGATCGCGGAACAGCCGGTGCTGCTCGTTCAGGAACGGCGCACGGGCAATCGCCTCGGCGTGGCGGGCGATGAGGGCGGGAAACTCCACGATCAGCCCCAGCACCAGCCGCTCCAGTTCCTGCGGCTCCGCCGGCGGGGCGGAGGTCAGCACCACCGCCGCGGCGGGCTCCCGTCCGCGCCCCTTCTGCCAGCCGCCGCGCCCGGCGGAAGCCTCACTCCGGCGCGCAGGGGCGGGATCGGCGGCCCGCAGCGCCTCCTGCACCTTCATCCGTGCCGCGAAGCGATAGCCGCGCGCCACCCGCTCGTCCCTGATCTGGCCGATCAGGTCGTCGAGCCGCTTTTCCAGCGCCGCCCGGCGCTCCGGCGTATCCAGCCGGCCGGCGGCGCCGATCTCGCGCTCGAACAGCACTTCGTTCAGCGGCACGGCGGCGCGGATTTCGGCCAGGAACCGCTCCGGCCCGCCGCTGGCGATCAGTTCGTCCGGGTCCTTGCCGTCCGGCAGGAAGGCGAAATTGAACGACCGCCCGCTCTCGATGAGCGGCAGGATACGGTCGATGGCGCGGTGGGCGGCGGAGATGCCGGCGCGGTCGCCGTCGAAACAGATGACCGGTTCCGATGCCAGCCGCCACAGCGAGAGCACATGGTCCTCGGTAAACGCGGTGCCCAGCGTCGCCACCACCGAGCGGATGCCCGCCTGCCAGACGGCGATGGCATCGAGATAGCCTTCCACCACGATGACAGAGCCGGAAGTGCGGGCCGCCTCGCGGGCGCGGTGGGCGTTGAACAGCAGCGTGCGCTTGGAGAACAGCGGCGTTTCCGGCGAGTTCAGGTATTTCGGCTCCTGATCGGCCGTCAGCGCCCGCCCGCCAAAGGCCACCACCCGGCCGCGCAGGTCGTGGATGGGGATCATCAGGCGATTGCGAAAGCGGTCATAGGCCGGGCGCCCGTCATCGGGGCGGATGAGGAGGCCGGCCTCCACCATCATCGCCTCCGGCACGCCGGCCGCCAGCAGGTGGCGCTTCAGCCCGTCCCGCTCGGCCGGCGCGAAGCCGAGGCCGAAGGTCGACACCGTTTCCGCCGTCAGGCCGCGCCGGGCGATATAGGCGCGCGCATCCGTCCCCCCCGGCGCCGCAAGGCTCTGCTGGAAGAAGCGCTCTGCCATCTGCACCACGTCGACCAGCGACTTTCGGGCCTTCTCGCGTCGTTCGCTTTCCGCATCGCGCGCGGGAATGACGACGCCAGCCTCCCCGGCCAGCTTCTCCACCGCTTCGGGAAAGGTCGCTCCCTCGGTTTCCATCACGAAACGGATGTGATCGCCGGAAGCCCCGCAACCGAAGCAATGATAGAAGCCCTTGCGGTCATCGACGTGGAAGGACGGCGATTTTTCCTGATGAAAGGGGCAGCAGGCCCAGAAATCCCCGCGTGAGGGCTGCGACTTGCGGCGGTCCCACGTCACGCGGCGGCCCACCACCTCCGACAGCGGCAGGCGGGCGCGGATTTCATCGAGGATGGAGTCTGGCAAGCGCATGGCGGCGCACTATAGCACGGCGCCGTCCGCCGCCGCATCGCCCGCGTGGCGCCCGGAACCACGCCGGCGCGGGGGAAAGCGGGGAAACCCCGCCCCTTCAGCGCGGCGTCGCAGCCAGCCGGGCAATCGCCTCCGTCAGCGCCATCACGGCGGCGCCGATATCCTCCGGGCTGGCATATTCGGCCGGGTTATGGCTGATGCCCCCGCGACAGCGCACGAACAGCATGCCGATATCCGTCAGCGCGGCCATGGCGAGGCCGTCATGGCCGGCGCCCGACATCAGCGCACGCACCGTGCCGCCGCCCGTCGCCCGAACCGCCTCTCCGAACGCCGCCTGAAGGGCGGGCGCGCACGGCGCCGTCGGCTTTTCGTAGTCGATGCCGTGGGCAAGGCGAAGCCCGCGGCGGCCGGCGATCGCCTTTCCAGCCGCCAGAATGTCCGCCCACGCCGCAAGGCGCGGGGCGTCGGCCCCGGCGCGCAGATCGAGCGAGAACACGGCTTCCGCCGGAATCACGTTCACCGCGCCGGGCGAAGCCGCGATCCGGCCGACGGTCGCCACCACGTCGTTGCCGGCCGCACGCGCCACGGCCTCGATGGCCACGATCAGTTCCGCCGCCCCGGCAAGGGCATCGTGGCGGCCCGTCATCGGCACGGTGCCGGCATGGCCGGCCTCGCCGGTCAGGCGAAAGGTCGCCCGCATGGCCCCGGCAATGGCTGTCACCACGCCCAGTGCGCGCCCCTCGGCCTCCAGTACCGGCCCCTGCTCGATATGCACTTCGAGATAGCCGAGCACCGATGCCGGATCGAGCGCCGCCTCGCCGGCGCGCTCCGGGTCGCAGCCATAGGCCGCAAGCGCCTGCCGCAGCGAAATACCGTCCCGGTCCCGCGCCTCCAGCGTCGCCGGATCGAACCGTCCGGCAACGGCATTCGAAGAGGTCAGCGCCACCGGAAAACGCACGCCCTCCTCGTCGCCGAAGGCCAGCACCTCCAGCGCGAACGGAAGGGCAATGCCGCGCCGGCGGATTTCCTCGCACGCCAGAATGCCGGCGACCACGCCGAGGCAGCCGTCATAGCGCCCGGCATCGATGACGGTGTCGATGTGCGAGCCGATCAGCAGGCGGCGGTTGCCGGCGCCGGGCGCGCTGGCGGGCAGCACGCCGCGCACGGTGCCCAGCGCATCCTCGCTCACCTGCAGGCCGGCGGCATGCATCCAGCCGGCAACGCAGGTTGCCGCGCGGCGATGCGCCGGCGAAAGATAAAGGCGCGTCAGGCGCCCGGGCTCGTCGGTGAACGTTGCCAGCTCCGCCAGCATCGCGGCTGCGCGGGCCCCGGCGGATGCGGCATCGTCCTCGCGGGCAGGCACGCCAGTGGCCGTCATCACGATGCCACGACCCGGTCTTCAAGCCGGAAACGGATAATGCGGGCGATCTGCAGCATCGCGGTTGCAAACTCCGTCTGCGGGGTGTGGCCGATGCGGTCGGCGAAGGACGACAGGATCGTCTGCCGCGTCGCGCCCTTGACCGCCAGAATGAAGGGAAAGCCGAACTTGTCGCGGTAGCGGGTGTTGAGGTCGGTAAAGCGGGCGAATTCCTCCGGTGTCAGCGCGCCGAGGCCGGCCGCGCCCTGCTCGCGCGCGGAATCGGCGGTGAGCTGGCCGGCCACGGCCGCCCGGCCGGCAAGGTCCGGGTGGGCGCGCACCAGCGCCAGTTGCCGTTCCTGCGGCGCCTCGGCCACGGCCTGCGTGAACGTGGTGACCATGTGGTCGCGGCAGGTGAAGGGGCGCCGCGCGGCCGCCTGTTCGGCCACCCACGGCGAATGCTCGGCGACATCGCCGAAGCGGGCGACGAATTCCGCCGGACTCAGCGCGTTGACAGCGACCACCGTCAGGGGCGCAACCGCCAGAGCGGCAGCGGAGGAGGAGGGAGGCGAAGTCGTTTCGTCGCTCATGGTCTGCCTGCCGTTTAAGAATGACACCGGCTCGCTCCAGTCATAGCCCTTTTTCCGATGCCGGCAAAACGGCGCCCCCGGTCGCACCCGGCCCCGAAAACGCCTCCGGGCGAAGCAGGCATCGGCTCCCGCGAACAAAACGTGCCCCGACAGGGCGAGCCTGCCATTCAGCGGTTCCGTACCGCGCCGAACGGCTCCTGCCGCACGGCTTCGGCAACGGGCGCGCTCGCTTGCGCACCGGCGGCGCGCAAGGCCTCGTCGCGCACCAGAAGTTCATAGGTCGTGGCGGCTGCAATCACGGCCGGCAGCTTGGATTTCA
>DAIPYB010000294.1:0-4481 GCA_036782955.1 Pseudoxanthobacter sp.
CGGTCGCCAGACTGTATGAATATGTCAACGTGCTCGCCCGCGTGGCGCAGGAAGGCGCGGCGGAAAAGGCCGGCGCGGCCCTGCGCGAGGGGCTGGAATTCCTGCTCGTCATGATCGGCCCGATGATGCCGCATCTGGCGGAGGAATGCTGGTCGCTGATCGGGCACACCACCCTTGTCGCCGAAACGCCGTGGCCGGCGTTCGACGCGGCCCTGACGGTGGAGAACACCGTGGTGCTGCCGATTCAGGTCAACGGCAAGCGTCGCGGCGAAATCACCGTGTCGCGCGATGCCCCGGCCGCCGAAATCGAAGCCGCCGTGCTGGCGATGGAAGACGTGCAGCGCTACCTTGAGGGCCGCCCGGCCAAGAAGGTGATCGTTGTGCCGCAGAGGATCGTCAATGTCGTCGGATGACAGGAAGGCGCGCCTGCCGGCAGGCGCTTCGACAGGCGCCGCGCCCAGCCGCCGCGCCTTCCTCGGCTTCGTGGGCCTGACAGGGGCGGGCGCGCTGCTCGCCGGCTGTCAGGTGCGCCCGCTTTATTCGGAGCTTGGCGCCGCCAGCTCCGAGGAAAACCGGCAGGTGCAGAATCAGCTGGCCGCAATTTCCATTTCGTCGGCCGGCAGCCGCGCCGATCAGGTGTTGCGCAACGAGCTGATCTATTATTTCACCGGCGGCGGCGACGAGCTGAAAACCCGCTACCACCTGCGCTTCATCACCTCCACGTCCTCCTCGGCGGTGGCGGTGCAGGTGATGTCGCAGGTGCCGGCATCCTACATCCTCACCATGACTGCCAATTTCATGCTGACCGACACCGCCACGCAGCGCACCGTGCTGCGCGGCGTCAGCACGGCCGATGCATCTTACGATTTCTCCAGCCAGCGCTTCGCCAACCTGCGCGCCCAGCAGGACGCCGAGAATCGCGCGGCCAAGACCATCGCCAGCGACATGCGGGTGCGAATCGCCGCCTATTTCGCCAGCGAGCAGCAGAAACAGGGGCACTGAGGGCAAGGCCCATGGTGGCGCTGAAGGGCAATGAGATCGACCGGCTGATCGCCGACCCGAAGCGCCTGTCCGGCGTCATTCTGGTCTATGGCCCCGATCAGGGGCTGGTGGCGGAACGGTCCGCTGCCATCGTCAGGGCGGCCAGCGCCGGGGTGGACGATCCGTTTTCCACCGTGCGCCTCGACGGCGCGGAGGTTGCCTCCGATCCCGCCCGGCTCGACGACGAGGCCCGCACCGTGGCGCTGTTCGGCGGCCGGCGCGTGGTGTGGGTGCGCGATGCCGGCAACCGCGCCATCGAGAACGCGGTCCGGCCTCTGCTCGATACGCCACCGGCCGATGCCGTCGTCGTGATCGAGGCCGGCGACCTGAAGAAAGGCACCGGCCTGCGCAAGCGGGTGGAGGACCACCGCACCGCCCTCGCCGTTCCCTGCTATGCCGACGCCGCCGCCGACCTCGACCGCGTGATCGCCGAGGAAGCGAAGGCTGCCGGCCTCGGCGTGGATGACGATGCCCGGCAGGCGCTGCATCTGCTGCTCGGCGCCGACCGCCGGCTGACGCGCTCGGAGATCGTCAAGCTCTGCCTTTATGCCCGCGGTCAGGGCCGGGTGACGCTGGCGGACGTGCGCGCCATCGTCGGCGATACCGGCGCGTTCGCGCTGGACGATGCCATCGATGCCGCGCTGACCGGCGATGTCGTGAGCCTCGAGCGCGAGATGCGCCGTATCGCGGCCTCCGGCACCCACCCTTCCGTGCTGCTGACGGCCGCCCTGCGCCAGTTGCAGACGCTCGGGCGTGGCAGGCTGGTGGTGGATGCCGGCGCAACGCCGTCGCAGGCGGTGGAGCGCATGGTTCCGCCGGTGTTCTTCCGGCGCAAGGCGGTCGTGGCGCGCATCCTGTCGCTGTGGCCAACGGCGCGGCTGGAAGCCGCCGCTGGCCGGATCGACGAGGCCATCGTGCAGTCCCGTCTCAAGCCGGCGCTGGGCCACGAAATCGCGGCCGAGGCACTGCTGGCGCTGGGCACGGCGGCGCGGGCGGCGGGCCGGCGCTGACTGGCGGCCTTTACAACGCCCCGCCGGCAGGCGCACGCTGGGCAGCACGCGCCCGAAGGGCGCCGTTATCCCGCCTTCTGACCATCCCGGACATCAGACCATGACCGATTCCTCCTATCCGCGCGACCTCATCGGTTACGGACGCAATCCCCCGCATCCGCACTGGCCGGGCGATGCGCGGATCGCCGTGCAGTTCGTGCTGAACTACGAGGAAGGCGGCGAGAACTGCGTGCTCCATGGCGATGCGGCCTCCGAGGCCTTCCTGTCGGAGATCGTGGGCGCCCAGCCGTGGCCCGGCCAGCGCCACATGAACATGGAGTCCATCTACGAGTATGGCTCCCGCGCCGGCTTCTGGCGGCTGTGGCGCCTGTTCACCGGGCGCAAGGTTCCGGTGACGGTCTACGGTGTCGCCACCGCGCTGATGCGCAATCCGGAAGCCGTGGCCGCCATGAAGGAGGCCGACTGGGAGATTGCCTCCCACGGCTACAAGTGGATCGACTACAAGGACTATTCCGAGGAGGACGAGCGCGCCCACATGGTGGAGGCGATCCGCATCCATACCGAAGTGACCGGCGAACGCCCGCTCGGCTGGTACACCGGCCGCGCCTCGATCCACTCCACGAAACTCGCGGCGGAGGAAGGCGGCTTCCTCTATTCGTCTGATACCTATGCCGATGACCTGCCCTACTGGATCGACAGTTCAAAAGGGCCGCACCTGATCGTGCCCTACACGCTGGATGCCAACGACATGCGCTTTGCCACCGCGCAGGGCTTCAACACCGGCGATCATTTCTTCCACTACCTGCGCGACAGCTTCGACGCGCTCTATGCCGAAGGCGAAACGGCGCCGAAGTTCATGAACATCGGCCTGCACTGCCGCCTCGTCGGCCGGCCGGGGCGCATCATGGGTCTGGCGCGATTCCTCGATTATGTGCAGGGCCATGACAAGGTGTGGATCACCCGGCGCATCGACATCGCCCGCCACTGGCACGCGCACCACGCGCCAAAGGCCTGAGCCGCAAAAGCGATGGCCGCGCCGCTTCGCCGCATGACCGCCGATGCGCCCGCCACGCCCAGGCGGCGGGGCAGGCGGGCCATGCGCGCGCTGCTTGCCGCCGCCATTCTCGCTGCGCCCGTTTTGTCTGCCGCCGGCAGCAGCGCCCGGGCGCAGCCCGCCCCGGCGGCCGTCGCCGCGCCCGAGGGCGAGGCCATGGATGCGCCTGCGCCGCCGCGCCTGCCGTGGCCGCTGCCGCAGGGGGCGGCGGAGAGCGAGCCGGCGGGCCGGCTGTTCGGCGCGGTTCCGGCGCCGACCGGCGGGCCGGCCGCCGCCATCGGCGGCTACGCCCATGGCTGTCTGGCCGGGGGCGCCAGCCTCGCCCCGGACGGTCCCGGCTGGCAGGCGATGCGCCCTTCCCGCAACCGTCATTTCGGCACGCCCGATCTCGTCGCCTATCTGCAGCATCTTGCCGCCGATGCCCCGGCATTCGGCTATCCCGGCCTTCTCGTCGGCGACATGTCGCAGCCGCGCGGCGGGCCGATGGCCACCGGCCATGCCAGCCACCAGACCGGCCTCGATGTCGACCTGTGGTACGACGCGATGCCGGATCATATCCAGAGCATCGACGAGCGCGAAACCCGCCCGGCCACCTCGCTGTTGATTCCCGGCACGCGCGAGCTGGATCCCGCCCGCTGGAGCCCCGCCCTCGGCGGCTTCATCCGCCGGGCGGCACGCGATCCGGCGGTCGAGCGGGTATTCGTGCATCCCGCGCTGAAAGCATGGCTGTGCGCGTGGCCGGCAGCAGGCGACAACGGCGGCCGGGCGTGGCTTGGCCGGGTGCGGCCCTATTGGGGCCACGATGACCATCTGCACGTCCGCCTCACCTGCCCGGCGGGTATGGCCGCCTGCCAGCGGCAGGCACCGCCGCCGCCCGGCGACGGCTGCGACGCCACCCTCGCGTGGTGGTTCACCGACGAGCCATGGACGCCGAAGGAACCGGCACCGCCGCCGAAGCCGCCGCTGATGCTGGCCGGCCTGCCGGCGGCCTGCGCCGGCGTGCTGGAGGGCACGGAAAGCCGCCCCTGAGGCCGGCAGCGGAGCAGGTCATCTGCCCTGCGTCCCCGCAGCCGGGGAAAGCCCTCTCCCGCCGCTGCCGGGGCCACACTGTCGCCCCATTTCTTGCGCCCCCTCATGGACCGGAGCAGGACAGGAGCGTAGACGCGGTTCCCGCGGGGGCGGGTTGGCATTCGCCGGGCACGGATTGCCCGGAGGAAGATGTCCGTGGACCGTGCGTTAACTCTTCGGTAAGCCTTCCGGGGTTCTATCCAGATGGGTGTGTTACCGGTGGCGCGTACCGGTCGAATCCTTCTGGTTTTCACCCCAAACGGGCAACCCGACACAGAGCGGCAGGAGACGATGCAGGTACGCAGGCT
>DAIPYB010000295.1:0-4479 GCA_036782955.1 Pseudoxanthobacter sp.
GCCGCGATCAGCGCCAGCGTCAGCACCGCCAGCGACGGCGCCATGGCATAGAAGAACGCCCGCCGGGCATTGGCGTAGGTCGCCCAGTCGAGCGCCACCAGAACCCGTACGGTCTGGTCGCCGTCCGGGGTCGACAGCACGATGGAGCGCTGCATCGCCACGAGGCGGGTATCGTTGGGGCCGACCAGCGGCGCGCCGCGCGGCTCGCCATCGTCCGGCAGCCACGGCAAGGTCTGGTCCCACAGCGACTGCGAGCGCAGATCCACCTTCCCGCCCCGCCCGACCTGCCAGTAGAACCCGCCATAGGGCAGCGTGAAGCGCGGATCGCGCGGCTCGTCTACGATCTGCAGCTGGTTGCCCGCACCGACATCGAGATCGGCCACCAGAGCGCGGAACTGCTCGCGCACGGTCGCCATCGCCTCGTCGTGGATGGTGTGGGCGGACAGCACCTGCAGCCCGATGCCCGCCAGCCCCAGCGCCGCGGCAATGGCCAGCGTCGCGCCGATCAGCAGCCGGACGCGCAGCGAGCGCAGCTTGCGACGGGCCTTCATCGCCTCAGTCCGCCAGCGCGGCCGGAATGAGGTAGCCCTGCCCGCGCCGGGTTTCGATCACCGGGCCGGACAGCTTGCGGCGCAGGCGGGCGACGATGACCTCCACGGCGTTGGAATCGCGCTCCAGATCCTCTTCGTAGATGTGCTGGGCGATCTCGCTCTGCGACACGACGCGCCCCGCCTGATGCATCAGGTAGGCGAGCAGGCGATATTCCAGCGCCGTAACCGGCACCGGCAGGCCGCAATAGGCCACCGTCATGTTGCGGGTGTCTATTTCCAGCGGGCCGTTGACCAGCACCGGCGAGGCAAAGCCGGCGGAGCGGCGCACCAGCGCCCGCACGCGCGCCAGCAACTCCTCGACGCGGAACGGCTTGGTCAGGTAATCGTCCGCCCCGGCATCCATGCCATCCACCTTCTCGCGCCAGCCGTCACGCGCGGTCAGGATCAGCACCGGCACGGTGCGCCCCGCCGCGCGCCAGCGCTTCAGCACGGTCAGCCCGTCGAGCTTCGGCAGGCCGAGATCGAGAATGACGAGATCGAAATCCTCGCTGTCGCCGCGATACCAGCCATCCTCGCCGTCGCCGGCGGTGGAAACGACATAGTTCGCCGCCTCCAGCGCCTGCCGCAGGCCGGCGAGAATGCGGGGCTCGTCCTCGACGATCAGTACGCGCACGTCATGTCCTCTCCACAACCTCCAGCGTGCGTCCGTCGATGACGAGATCGTGACGCCGGCCGGCGGTGTCCAGAATGCGCACCTCATAGACCCAGCGCTCGCCGCCGGCAGCGGCGGTGCCGGACGGGGACGGAGGCGGGGACGGCGAAGCGCCCTGCCCCGCCGCGCCGCGCCGGTGCAGCCGGATACGCAGGATTTCGCCCGGAATCTCGTTGCGCGCAACAGCCAGAACATCTTTCAGGGGGTGCACCTCCCCACGTTGCACAAGCTGTCGCACCTGATCGCGCGAGTGGCCATGGCCGCTGCCGCGACCGGCGTGAGGGGACGTGCGGGGCGGCGCGTGGCCGGCGCGGGCGGAACCGCCGGCGCGGGGCGCGTGGGAGGCGGGCGCGGAAGATGTGGCGGGAGCAGTTGAAGCAGGAGCGATTGCAGCAGGGGCGGCGGGCGCCATGGCAGCCGGCGGCAGCGGCACCGGCGCGGCCGTTTCCTCCGCCACCAGCGGGCCGCCCAGCAGCAACGCCAGCAGCGGCCCCGTCATGAGCAGGCCCGCATAATGTCGCCGCCGGCCACCGTGCAGGCTCCCTCCCGGAACGGCCAGCGGGTTCTCGCCCGTGTTCACTTCACCAGTCCCCCGTGCCGCCGGTCCCGCGCCGCACCGGGCGGACCGCACAGCCTGTCTTTATCTAACGGCAAACCATAAGCGTGCCTGCCTTGCAGAACGCTGACAATGCCTGCCAGAGAGCCGCAATGGCCCGTGCGCTAAGACGGCATCCGAAGCAGTTCGCCCCCTCGGCTTTCGAGCGGCGGCCTGTGCTCTGATCCGGGTAGCACCATGAACCAGATTGTCACTTCGCCCCCAGTCGCCGCGTCAGGCCCGGCCCCGGCCGCCGTGCTGCGCGGCCCCGTGCGCCCCGATCTCGTGCGTAACGAGGTTCTGGCGGAGATCTTTGCCGCCACCGTCGCCGCCCATGGCGAGCGCACCGCCTTCATCGAGGGCGGCCGGCGCTGGCGCTATGACGAGGTGGATGCCGCCGCCGGGCTGCTGGCCAGCGGCCTGATTGCCCGCGGCATCGGCCCCGGCGATGTCGTGGGGCTGTGGTTTGCCCGCGGCGTGCCGCTGCTGATCGCGCAGATCGCCATCACCCGCGCCGGCGCGGCGTGGCTGCCGTTCGACGGCGACGCCCCGGTGGAGCGCATCGAAACCTGCCTCGAAGATGCCGGTGCCAAGGCCATCCTGGCCGGCGACCTGCTGGCCCCGGCCCTTGCCGGCAGCGCGTTCCCGGTGCTCACCGCCGGCGCCCTCAGCGCCGCCGCCACCGCCGGCCCGCTGCCGGTGCGCCCCGCCGGGCTGACGCCCGACCACCCGGCCTACCTGATCTATACCTCCGGCTCCACCGGCAAGCCGAAGGGTATCGTCATCAGCCATCGCAACATCTGCCACTTCCTGCGCGCGGCCCGCGAGACCTATGGCGTCACCGCCGACGACGTGGTGTTTCAGGGCGCCTCGGCGGCGTTCGACCTGTCGATGGAAGAAATCTGGCTGCCCTATCTGGCCGGCGCGACGCTGTTCGTCGCCGGGCCGCAGATGATGGCCGACATCGACCGCCTGCCGCGGCTGCTGCGCGACAACGGCATCACCGTGCTCGACACCGTGCCGACCCTGATCTCGCTGTTCGCGGAAGACGTGCCGTCGCTGCGCGTCATCATCCTCGGCGGCGAAGCCTGCCCGCCGGCCATCGCCGAGCGCTGGTGCCGGGCCGGCCGGCGGCTGTTCAACAGCTATGGTCCGACGGAAGCGACCGTCGTGGCGACCGTGGCGGAAATCCGCCCCGGCGAGCCGGTCACCATCGGCCAGCCGATCCCGAACTATACCTGCCGCGTCGTCGACGAGGCCATGAACGCGCTGCCCGCCGGAATCGAGGGCGAACTGGTCATCGGCGGACCGGGCGTGGCCGCCGGCTATCTGGCCCGCCCCGACCTGACGGCGCAGAAATTCGTCGCCAACCCCTTCCCGGATGCCGCACCGGGCGAACCGGTGCTCTACCGCACCGGGGACGCGGTCAGCATCGACGAGAACGGCGCCATCCTGTTCCACGGCCGCATCGACGACCAGGTGAAGATCCGCGGCTTCCGCGTGGAACTGGGCGAGATCGAAGCCCGGCTCGCCGGCGAGCCGGGCGTGGCGCGCGCGGCGGTGGTGCTGCGCAACGACGACGGCCTCGACCGTCTGGTGGGCTTCATCGTGCCGGCGCAAGGAACCACGCCGGATGCCGCGGTGCTGCGGGCCGCGCTGGCGCGCACGCTGCCGGCCTACATGGTGCCGGCGCATCTGGAAATCCTGCCCGCCCTGCCGGTGCTGTCCTCCGGCAAGGTGGACCGCAAGGCGCTGAAGACCGCGCCGCTGACCGCGACCGCCCCCGTTGCCGCCGACGCGCCGGAAACCGCCACCGAAGCCAGCCTGCTGGCGGCGGCGAAGACGGTGTTTCCCGGAGCCGCGATTCCGCTGGAGGCCGATTTCTTCCTCGATCTCGGCGGCCATTCGCTGCTGGCGGCGCGCTTCGTCTCGGCGGTGCGCGCCACGCCGGCACTGGCCGGCCTGACGCTGCAGGACGTCTACCGCGACCGCACCCTGCGGGCGATGGCCGCCAGCCTCGACGCCGCGCGCGGACCGGGCGGGACCGACACGCCCGCGCCCGACCTCGCCTTCACCCCGCCGCCGCTGAAGCGCCGTTTCCTCTGCGGGCTGGCGCAGGCCGCGACCCTGCCGTTCATCTTTGCCCTGATGACCGCGCAGTGGCTGGGCGTGTTCGTCAGCTACATGCTGCTGACGGCCGACGATGCCTCCTTCATCACCGAGGTGGCGACGCTGACCGGCGTCTATGTCGCCATCAATCTCATCACCATCGCCGTCGCCATCGCCGGCAAGTGGCTGATCCTCGGCCGCACCCGGCCCGGCCGCTATCCGCTGTGGGGCGCCTATTATTATCGCTGGTGGGTGGTGCAGCGCCTCGTCAGCCTCGTTCACATCAAGTGGTTCCAGGGCACGCCGGTGATGCGCGCGTGGATCCGCGCGCTGGGCGGCCACGCCGGCCGCGATGCGCTGATCTACGAATATGAGTGCGGGGCCATCGACCTCGTCAGCATCGGCCGCAATGCCTCCATCGGCGGCCACGGCGGCTTCGCCAATGCACAGGTGATCGGCAACGAGCTGGTCATCGGCCGGATGGACATCGGCGCCGACGCCTATATCGGCTC
>DAIPYB010000296.1:0-4472 GCA_036782955.1 Pseudoxanthobacter sp.
CCCCCACGAAACGGCGGCGGTGGCCGCCGGCGCGCCTTCGCCGGGGCGGGCGGAGCGGACCAGATCGAGGATCGCCTCCACCACCGTTTCCCCCACCGGCAGGCGGCGCACGAGGCGCTGGAAGGCCATCAGCTCGCCCGGCAGCAGCACCGCGGCGGCGGTCGTCTCGCTGGCGCCGGTGGTTTCCGTCAGGATGCGCCGCTCGGCCTCGCGGTCGGGATAGGGAACGTCGATCTGCAGCAGGAAACGGTCGAGCTGGGCTTCCGGCAGCGGATAGGTGCCTTCCTGCTCCAGCGGGTTCTGCGTTGCCAGCACATGGAACGGCTGCGGCAGGTCATAGGCCTGCCCCGCCACGGTGACATGATGCTCCTGCATCGCCTGCAGCAGCGCCGACTGGGTGCGCGGGCTGGCGCGGTTGATCTCGTCGGCCATCAGGAGCTGGGCAAACACCGGGCCCTTGAGGAAGCGGAACGAGCGGGAACCGTCGGGCGCCTGCTCCAGCACCTCGGTGCCGAGGATGTCGCTCGGCATCAGGTCCGGGGTGAACTGGATGCGCCGGGCCTCGAGGCCCAGCACCGCGCCGAGCGCGTTCACCAGCCGCGTCTTGGCAAGGCCGGGCACACCCACCAGCAGGCCGTGGCCGCCGGCCAGCAGCGTGACGAGGGTGCGCTCCACCACCTCTTCCTGACCGAAGATGACCCGCCCAAGCTCGCTGCGCGCGGCCCGGATGCGGGCCACCGCGGCCTCGGCTTCTGCCACCACGGCAGCCGGATCCGCCTGGCGGGTGTCGGTGATCGCGCTCATCAACGCCGTCCCTGATTCTCTCGGTTCACATGGCCAACAGGCCTTTAGGGTCATTCATCGCCTGCGGGGCGTAAAGGTTTCGCCACCGGGAGGACAGCGCAGGCGGAAAATGAAGCCTCCATACCACCGGCAAAGCCGGGCCAAATCGTGGCGCCGGGCGGCCGCGATTGCGGGCGGCACGCGAACGGGGCAAAAGAAGGCGGTGAAAGAGGTTCGGGCGGGAGACATCATGAGCGAGACGACCCGCGACATCACCGACCCCGCCCTTGCGGCGCTTCTGGAGCGGGCAGGCGGCGGCGGGGCCGTACCGCGCCCGGTGGAGCGCTGGCACCCGGCCCATTGCGGCACCCTCGACATGCGGATCGCCCGCGACGGCACATGGTTCCACGAGGGCCGCCCGATTGCACGGCCGGCGCTGGTGGCGCTGTTCGCCTCCATCCTGCGGCGCGAGGCGGACGGCGCGTTCGTGCTGGTGACGCCGGCCGAGAAGATGACGATCGCGGTGGAGGATGCGCCCTTCGTCGCCGTCGAGCTGCATGTGGCGGGGCAGGGCCGCGACCGGCGGCTGACGCTGCGCACCAACGTCGGCGATGTCGTCGTCGCCGGTCCGGATCATCCGCTGCGCTTCGCCGAGGAGGCTGAAACAGGCGGCCTGAAGCCCTATATCCGGGTGCGCGGCGGGCTGGAGGCCCTTGCCAGCCGGGCCGTGGCCATGGAACTTGCGGCTCTGGCGCTGGCGGACGAGGGGCAGGAGGCGCCCGGGCAGCAAGAGGCGCCCGACGGGGCGGGCTGCACCGGGGTATGGAGCGACGGCGTCTTCTTCGCGCTGCCGCAGCCGGCCTGAGCGCGCCGGGGAAACAGGACAGAATGGACGATCGTTTCAATCCGTTTGCCGTTCCGGCCGTGCCGGCGCCGTTTTCGGTGGCGGGGCTGCGGAGCCGGGCGCACGACCGGCTGATCGGGCTCGCCGAGCCGGTGATGACCTGCGAGGCGGTGGCCGGCGACCATGTCTTCAACCCGGATATCTTCGGCGACATCCGCCTGCGGCTGCGCGATGCGGCGGTGCTGATCCCGGTGGTGGACCGCGGCGACGAGGCCACCGTCATCTTCACCCTGCGCACGCCGCACCTGAAGGCCCACGCGGGGCAGATTTCCTTTCCCGGCGGCAAGATCGATCCGACCGACACCGGCCCGGTGGATGCCGCGCTGCGCGAGGCGCGCGAGGAGATCGGGCTGGAGGCCGGGCAGATCGAGCCGCTCGGCTTCGCCGATCCCTATATCGCCGGCACCGGCTATCGCATCGTGCCGGTGGTGGGGCGCGTCGCGCCCGACCTGCACCTGCATCTCAACGCCGGCGAGGTGGCCGAGACCTTCGAGGTGCCGCTGCGCTTTCTCATGACGGGGGCAAATTTCGTCCGCGGCGAGCGCGTCATCCGGGGCTATCGCGTCGGCCACTATGCGCTGCAATATGGCGAGCGCACCATCTGGGGCATCACTGCCGGCATCCTGCACGCGCTCTATGCGCGGCTCTACGGAGGGTGAGGCCGCATGTTGCGTGTCAGCCTCATCGAGATCGGACTGTTCCTGCTGCCGTTCGCGGTCTACGGCCTGCTGCTTGTGCTGCGGCGCGGCGGCGGCGCGCCCGACCGCTGGCATCCGCTGGGGCTGATGGCGCTGATCGGCTTCGGGCTGATGGCGCTCGGCCTCGTCGGCTTCGCGCTTTTCGACAAGCCCGCGGTGCGCGGGGCCTATCATCCGGCTGAATTTCGCGACGGGCAGATCGTGCCCGGCCATATCGAATGAGCGCCGGGCCGGCCTCCCTCGCCACGGCGCCGTGGCTGGCGGCGCCGGCGACCCAGCGCGTGCTTGCGGTTCTGGAGGCCGATGGCGGCGCGGCCCGCATCGTCGGCGGCGCGGTGCGCAACGCGCTGATCGGCGAGCCCGTCGAGGATATCGACATCGCCACGCCGCTGACCCCGGCGGCGGTGATGGCGCGGGCGGCGGCGGCCGGGCTGAAGGCGGTGCCGACGGGCATCGAGCACGGCACGGTGACGCTGATCGCCGGCGGCCGGCCGTTCGAAGTCACGACCCTGCGCCGCGATGTGGCGACCGACGGCCGCCATGCCGAGGTGACCTTCACCGCCGATTGGGCGGAAGATGCGGGCCGGCGCGACTTCACCATGAACGCGCTCTATGCCGATGCACGCGGGATGGTGTTCGATCCGGTGTCGGGCCTTGCGGATTGCCTTGCCCGCCGGGTGCGTTTCATCGGCGACCCGGCCGCGCGGATTGCCGAGGACTATCTGCGGATCCTGCGCTTTTTTCGCTTTCATGCCCGCTATGGCGCCGGTGCGCCGGATGCCGCCGGCCTTGCCGCCTGCATTGCCGGCCGCCACGGCCTCAGGCGGCTCTCCGCCGAGCGTATTGCCTCGGAAACGCTGAAACTGGTGACCGCCGGCGGTGCGGCGCCCGTGGTGGCGGCGATGGCCGATGCCGGCCTGTGGCTGCCGCTGATGGGCGGCATGGTCTATCCCGCCCGGTTTGCGCGGCTGGCGACGCTGTGGCCGCCGGGCGAGCGACCGGCAACCCATCGCCTGCCGCCGGCACTGGCACTCGCCGCGCTGGCGGTGCAGGTGCGCGAAGATGCCGAGCGCCTCGCCCGCCGGTTGAAGCTCTCGGGCGCATTGCGGCAGGCACTGGTGCGCGCGGCGGCGGTGCGCGAGGCGGCGGGGTCGCATCCCGGCACGCTCGCGCCGGCTGCGGTGCGGCGGCTGGTGTTTGCCTTCGGCGGCGCTGCGGCGGAAGCGGGCCTCGCGCTGGCGGCCGCCGGCAGCGGCGGTTCGGTCGATGCGGCCGCGCTGGCGGCACTCAGGGCGGCGGCGGAGTGGCGCCCGCCGGCCTTTCCGGTTGCCGGCGGCGATCTGGCGGCGCTCGGCATTGCCGCCGGGCCCGGCATGGGCGCGGTGCTGGCGGCGCTGAAGGCGGCGTGGGTCGCATCCGATTTCCGCCTCGGCAAGGCGGCATTGCTGGCGCAGGTTCAGCCGCCTGCCCCTCAACCGCCGGTCTGATCGGGCGCGACCGCCTTGATGCGCGCGGGGAGCGGCGGCGGAGCGGCGCCCGCGGGCCTTTCCGGCTTCTGGACCGGGCATGGGCGCGGTACCGGCGGGGCTGAAGGCGTGGGTGGCACCCGGTTCCGGCCGCTGGGATGCGGGGTCACCGGCGCGTGTCCGGCCGTGTTTCTTTCAAGCGCCGGCCTGATCGAGCGCGACCGCCTTGATGCGCGCGGGGGACTGGCGGCCGCGTGGCACCCGCTGGCCTTTCCGGCTTCCGGGCCGGGTATGGGCGCGGTACCGGCGGCGCTGACGGCGTGGGCGGCACCCGGTTCCGGCCTCGGGGATGCAGGGTCACCGGCGCGGGTCCGGCTGAGTTTCTTTCAGGTGCCGGCCTGATCGGGCGCGATCGCCTTGAAGGGCGCGGGGGACTGGCGGCTGCGTGGCACCCGCTGGCCTTTCCGGCTTCCGGGCCGGGCATGGGTGGGGTACCGGCGGGGCTAAAGGGCGTGGGCGGCATTCGATTTCCGCCTCGGGGATGCGGGGCCACCGGCGCGTGTCCGGCTGTGTTTCTTTCAGGCGCCGGTCTGATCGGGCGCGACCGCCTTGCCGGACGCG
>DAIPYB010000297.1:0-4420 GCA_036782955.1 Pseudoxanthobacter sp.
GGCTGTGCGCGGTCGCCGGTGCCCGACTGATGGGCGCCACCACCATCATCGGCGTCGATACGGTGGAAAAGCGCCTGTCCATCGCCCGCCAGCTCGGCTGCTCGCACACCGTCGATTTCCGCACGGTCAGCCCGGTGGATGCGATTCTCGAGATCACCGACGGGCGCGGCGTGGATGTCGCCATCGAGGCACTCGGCACGCAGGGCACGTTCGAATCGGCTCTGAAGGTGCTGCGGCCGGGCGGAACACTGTCCAGCCTCGGTGTCTATTCATCCGATCTCACCATTCCGCTGGCAGCGTTCTCCGCCGGCCTCGGCGATAACCGCATCGTGACGTCGCTGTGCCCGGGCGGCAAGGAGCGCATGCGGCGCCTGCAATCGGTCGTGGCTTCCGGCCGGGTAGACCTGAAGCCCCTTGTCACCCACCGTTTCAAGCTGGATGACATTGAAGCCGCATATGATTTGTTTGCGCATCAGCGCGACGGCGTGCTCAAAGTAGCCATCACGCCGTGACCGGCGGGTGGTCGCCCGCGGCCCGCGCCAAGTGCTGAACGGAGGATATTTCCATGAAGGTCGCCGACGTCATGACCCGCGGGGTCATTGGTGTCAGCCCGGAAACCACGGTTGCCGAGGCTGTGAATCTCATGCTGTCGAGCCGCATCAGCGGCCTGCCGGTCGTCGACAAGGGCAAGCTCGTCGGCATCGTCACCGAAGGCGACCTGATCCGCCGTGCTGAACTGGGCACCGAGCGCCGGGTTTCGTGGTGGCGCAGCCTGCTGATGACCCCCGGCAAGGAGGCGGAGGAATATGTGCTCTCCCACGCCGCCAAGGTGGATGACGTGATGACGACGGATGTCGACACCGTCACGCCGGAAAGCGATCTGGTGGACGCGGTGGATCTGATGAACCGTCGCGCCATCAAGCGGCTGCCGGTGGTGGAGGGCGACCGTCTCGTCGGCATCATGTCGCGGGCCGACCTGCTGCGGGCCCTGGCCGCCAAGTTCGACCGCCAGAAGAGCGGCGACCTGAGCGATACGGAAATCCGCGATGCGGTTCGCACTGAACTCGGCCGGCATCCGTGGGGCCGCGACGGCTTCATCGAGGTGCATGTGCGCGCCGGCATCGTGGAGCTGGAAGGCACCATTTATGACGAGCGCACCCGCGCCGCCGCGCGGGTTGCCGCCGAAAGCGTGCCGGGCGTGAAATCGGTAACCGACCATCTGGTCTGGATCGAGCCGATGTCCGGCGTCGTCATGCTGCCGCCGGATGTTGAAGGCCCCTACAGCCGCTGAAGCGGCCAAGTGCGATCCGCCGCGGAGCATCGGGCATCTTTCGCCCTGCCCCGCGGCGCTTTTCTTGCGCGATAAGGTGACTGCCATGAAGGCGATGGTGCTGGACGTGCCGAAGAGCCCGCTCCGCCTGCGCGATCTGCCGGACCCGGAACCCGGCCCCGGAGAGATCCGCGTGCGGGTCGAGGCCTGCGCCGTCTGCCGCACGGATCTGCATGTCGTCGACGGCGACCTGACTCACCCCCGCCTGCCGCTCATCCCCGGTCATGAAATCGTCGGCATCGTGGACCGGGTCGGCCCCGGCGTCGGCGGACCGGATGCCCCGGTGCCGGGCCGCCGGGTGGGTATCCCGTGGCTCGGGCATACCTGCGGCCACTGCGCCTACTGCGCGGAAGGCCGCGAGAACCTGTGCGACGAGCCGGTCTTCACCGGCTACACCCGCGACGGCGGCTTCGCCGAAATGACTATTGCCGATGCCGCCTATTGCTTTCCGCTCGATGGATTCGACGATCCCGTCGCGGCCGCGCCGCTTATGTGCGCGGGCCTGATCGGCTGGCGCTCTCTGAAGGCGGCCGGCGATGGCCGGCGCATCGGGCTCTACGGCTTCGGAGCGGCGGCCCACATTCTGGCGCAGGTGCTGCGCTGGCAGGGCCGCGAGGTTTATGCCTTTACCCGTGCCGGCGATATCGGTGCGCAGCAACTTGCCCTCTCGCTGGGCGCGGCTTGGGCCGGCGCCTCTGAAGACGCGCCGCCGGTCGCGCTTGATGCCGCCATCCTGTTCGCCCCGGTCGGCGCGCTCGTGCCGCTGGCGCTGAAGGCGGTCCGCAAGGGCGGCCGGGTGGTATGCGGCGGCATTCACATGAGCGATATTCCGGCCTTTCCCTATCGCATTCTCTGGGAAGAACGCAGCCTCGTGTCAGTCGCCAACCTGACACGAAATGATGCCATCGAGTTCCTGTCGCTCGCGCCACGGGTGAAAATCGAGATGACAACCCACGTCTATCCGCTCGACAAGGCGAACGAGGCACTGGATGATCTGCGGGCCGGGCGGTTTCAGGGTGCCGCCGTGCTGGTGCCGTAACGGAACGGGATTCGGACCTGATGAAGAAAATCGTGCGGGTGATTGCCGTTCTGGCCGTGGTGGCCGTGGCCGGTGCCTTTGGCGTGCATTACTGGCTGAACCGGACCGACCTGCCGCCGGGCATCGTCAGCGGTAACGGGCGCATCGAGGCCACCGAGATCGACATCGCCGCCAAGTACGCGGCCCGCATCGCCTCCATCGAGGTGCAGGAAGGCGATCTGGTGCAGCCCGGAGAGGTGCTGGCCCGTCTCGACACCCGTGAACTGGAAGCCGCCCTCGCCTCCGCCAAGGCACAGGTGGAACAGGCCCGCCAGACCAAGGCGGAAGCCGAATTCGTGATCGCCCAGCGCGAAACGGAGCTTCAGCTTGCCCGCACGGAATACGAGCGCAATCTCGTGCTGCTCGGCAAGAACTTCGTGACGCAGCAGAAGGTCGACAACCTGAAATCGGTGCGCGACACCGCCGAAGCCGGCCTCGCCGCGGCCCAGAGCCGGAAGCTGGCGGCGGAAGCTGCCATCCAGAGCGCACTTGCCAATGTGGACCAGCTTCAGCAGCAGGTTTCCGACGGCGTGCTGACCTCGCCGCGCGTCGGGCGGGTACTGTTCCGGCTGGCGGAGCCGGGAGAGGTGGTGGGTGCCGGCGGCAAAGTGCTGACGGTGCTGGATCTTTCCGACATCTACATGACGATTTTCCTGCCCACCGCCTACGCCGGCAAGCTCAGTCTGGGCGAGGAGGCGCGCATCGTGCTGGAGCCGCTGCCCGACCGCGCCATTCCCGGCACGGTCAGTTTCGTTTCCGCCAAGGCGCAGTTCACGCCCAAGCAGGTGGAAACGGCCGAAGAACGCAGCAAGATGATGTTCCGCGTCAAGCTGCGCGTACCACAGGCACTGGTTGAGAAATACATCGAATATGTAAAGACCGGCGTGCCCGGCGTCGGCTATGTCCGCATCGACCCGAAGGTTACATGGCCGGCATGGCTTGAGTCCGACCTGACCCGTACCGCGACGCCGGTGCCGGTGGGTGCGAATCCGGCCGAGCCGGCCCCGATGCCGGCCCAGACCCCGGTTCAGGTGCCGGCAGCCGCGCCCTCCGTGGCAGGAGAGGCCGCCGCTGGCGGGACGGCCAAGCCGTGAGCGAACCGGAAGACGGCACCTCTGCGGACGGGCCGGCGGCGGACGGCATCGAGATC
Source organism: Pseudoxanthobacter sp. (assembly GCA_036782955.1). Lineage (GTDB taxonomy): Bacteria > Pseudomonadota > Alphaproteobacteria > Rhizobiales > Segnochrobactraceae > Pseudoxanthobacter. The sequence goes on from DAIPYB010000297.1 coordinate 3,559, forward strand.
GGTGCCGTTACCCACGTCTATGGCAAGGTGACCGCGCTCGGCCAGTTCAGCCTGTCGATCGCCCCCGGCGCGGCGGTGGCCATCGTCGGCCCGGACGGGGTGGGCAAATCAACCCTGCTCAGCCTCATCGCTGGTGCCACCCGCATCCAGCAGGGCACCGTGTCTGTGCTCGGAGCCGATCTTGCCGACAGACGCGCCCGCGAAGCCGTTCAGCCGCGCATCGCCTTCATGCCGCAGGGGCTGGGCCGCAACCTCTACGCCAACCTGTCGGTGAAGGAGAACATCGCCTTCTTCGCCCGGCTGTTCGGCGCGCGCGGCAAGGGCATCGAGGCGCGTACCACGCCTCTGCTGGAGGCAACCGGCCTCGCCCCCTTCGGCGACCGGCTGATGCGCCGTCTTTCCGGCGGCATGAAGCAGAAGCTGGGGCTTTGCTGCGCACTGGTGCACGACCCGGACCTTCTGGTGCTGGACGAGCCGACCACCGGCGTCGATCCGCTCTCCCGCCGCCAGTTCTGGGACCTGATCGAAGCAATCCGCGCTGCCCGCCCGGGGCTTGGCCTGATCGTCGCCACCTCCGACATGGACGAGGCGATGCGCTTCGCCCGCGTGGTGATGATGGACGGCGGCCGCATTCTGGCAGACGGCACGCCGGCGGAGCTTCTGGCCCGCACCGGGTGCGACAGCCTTGAGCGGGCCTTCATCTCTCTGCTGCCGCCCGACCAGCGCGGCGATGGCGGCACTGCCGCGCCGGCGGCTCCCATCGCCGCGGATGCCCCGGTCGCCATCGAGGCCCACGACCTGACACGGCGGTTCGGGCCGTTCGTCGCCGTCGATTCGGTGAGCTTCTCCATCCGGCGCGGCG
>DAIPYB010000298.1:0-4417 GCA_036782955.1 Pseudoxanthobacter sp.
ACCGAGAAGGTGATGTCGCGCAGGGGCATGACATCGTCTTCCACCACTATGCCGTTCACTTCCAGACCGGTGGAGACCGTTGCCGGAAGCGGTGGCGGCGAGGGTGCCTCCGTCCGCGCCGTGCCGAACATCAGCGACAGAATCCGCGCACGGGCGGCCGCGTCGTCGGGTCCGTCATGGTCATCCGGGCCCAATGCGCCGGCGAGCCGGCCGCGGCTCAGAATGCTGATGCGGTCGCCGAAGCGCAGCGCCTCGTCGAGCTTGTGGGTGATGAACACCACCGCAAGGCCGCGGGCGGCCAGCGCCTGCATGGTGCGGCCCAGTTCTTCCGCCTCCTGCGGCGTCAGCATGGCGGTGGCTTCGTCCAGTACGAGCATGCGGCTGCCGCGCATCAGCGCGCGGATGATTTCGCCCTGCTGCCGTTCGCCGAGCGAGAGTTCATCCGCCCGCCGTCCGGGATCGAGCGCGATGCCCAGCCCCCCGGCCAGCGCACGGAAACGCGCTGCCAGTCCGCTGCGGTCCGGCGGCCGCCACCAACGACCGCCGAGGGCGCAGTTTTCCGCCAGTGTCAGCGTCGGCACCAGCATGGAATGCTGGAAGACCGTGCCGATGCCCATCGCCAGCGCACGGGCCGGGCTGGAAAGGCGGGCCGGCCGGCCGGCCAGCAGGATCGTGCCGCGATCGGGCTGCAGCAGGCCGGAAAGCAGGGCCACCAGCGTCGACTTGCCGGCGCCGTTCTCGCCGAGCGCTGCGTGAACCTCGCCGGCCCGAAAGGCGAGATCGACCCCGTCCAGCGCCACGACACCCGGAAAACGGCGGGCGATGCCTTCCAGCGCCACGCAGGGCGCGGTGTCGGGCGCAGGGACGGGCGCGGTCATCGCGGGGCGGCCGTATCAGGGCGTGACAGTTTCAAGGCGCGATGGTTTCAAGGTTTGGCTGTTTCGAGCGGATTGACCAGTGCGTGCACGCTGGCGGCGTCATAGGACGGCGTCACGACGATCTTGCCATCGATGATTTCCTGGCGGATCGCCATCAGGTCGTTCCAGAGCGGGGCGGGGATATGGTCGGTGTGCAGCAACTGCACGGAATCGTCCGACAGGCCGATCTTGTAGTTGTGCGTGCCGAACCGGTCGGCCTTCACATCCCCGATCATGGCGGTGAACACGGGCGTCATGTTCCACACCACGGACGAGAGCAGGTTGCCCTTGTCGATGGAGGACTTGTCGCCGACCACGTCGATGAACCAGACCTTGCCGCCATCGACCGCCTTGCCGGTTTCCACCGCCTGCAGCATGCCGAAAGACGAACCGTTGCCCTGTCCGAAGATCACGTCGGCACCAGCGGCAATGACGGCATCCGTCACGCGCCGGGCACCGGCGGCGTCGGAATAGGCGGCCGGGCCGATGACGGCATAGCGGATGACGACCTTCGGGTTTTCCGCCTTCACGCCCTCGGCGAAGGCCGCCGACTGGGCGTTCCATGCCGGCGGTTCGCCGGAAACGACGATGCCGACGGTTCCGGTGCGGGTCGTTCTGGCGGCGAGACGGCCGGCGAGATAGGCCCCCTCGTGACCGCTCAGGGTATAATCGGCAACCTTGCCGGGGCTGGTGGCCTGCGGCAGGTCGGTGATGGCAACGGGAACCCCCGTTTCCGCCCCGATCTCGGGCGCGGCGGTGTTGTAGCCGCCGGCGTGGGCGATGATGAGCCCGGCGCCGTCTTCCGCCATCTCGCGCAGGGTGGGGCGCACATCGCCATAGCCGAGATTTTCGGCCACCAGTACCTCGACGCCCTCAGCCTTGGCGGCGGCGCGTGCAGCGGCGATGCCCTGCTGGTTCCAGCCGTAATCCGTGCCCTGCTCGGGCGTCAGGATCGCGATGGCCTTGATCTCCCCGGCGGTGGCGGGTGTTGCCAGCGCGCTGGGAACGAGGACGCTGAAAAGGAGCAGGGCACGGAGCCCGCTTCTGAAAGACGTGCGCGACACCGCGACAATCTCCCTGAACAAAAATGGGGCGGGTAGGTGGAGCAGATGCCATGGCGATGCCGGCGGGCGATGGGCATTCCCGAAGGCATCGGCAGGCACCGGCCCTGCCGGATGCATTAGAGCCGGCGGCGAAGGGTGGCGGAGCAATCCGGCCTGTCGTGCCGGAGCGCTTTTATATTGACCAAGAGCGCGGCAGGTTCCAGTCGTCTCCAAACGATTCGACCGCAATCTTTGTCCTTGCGGCTTGCGGGAGGCCGACGTGAACAAACAGGGGTTGATTTGGGGCGCCGTTGCCGGGCTCGCAGCACTGCTGGCGGGCGCTCCGGGGCCGGCGCGGGCCGAGCGCGCGCCGGCAATGCTGGCGCCGGCGGGAATCACCATCCTCAACCGAATGCCCGGGGTGCTGTCATGTACGATCGCGCTGGCGCACTGGAATTCGGTTTCTTTCGGCGCGCTGGCACCGGGCGCGCAGCTGGCGGTGCCGCTGCTGCGGGATGCCGCCACGGGTGCGCTTTATCTCGCCAACGATGCAGGCCGGCCGATGGCCGTTGAAAGCTTGTGGTGCGCCAGCGCAACGGCCCGTGCTGCGCTGCCGCTGCCGCGCCATGCCGGCGCCGGAAAGCACGCCGGCGCGGCGTTCGTCTGCCGGCCGGCGGCGGCGGACCTTGCCTGCAAAGAGCCGGATTGAGGCGGGCACCTGTTTCCGGTCCGAGGGCCGGTCTTCACTGCCGGCGGAACGCCCCGGCCATGGATTTGAGACCAGATGAACGAAAAAGCGGCTGTTGCCGGAAGTAATCTTGTCGTTGCCGGACTTGCAGGCTTCGAGGGGCACGATGCGCTGTCGCTGGCGGCGCTGGTGCGCCGGCGTGACGTGAGCGCGGAAATGCTGCTGGAGGCCGCGATCGCGCGGGTCACGGCAGTTGATCCGGTCATAAATGCCGTGGTCCATCCGCTGTTCGAGCGTGCGCGGGCGGCCATCGCGGCCGGTCTGCCGGAGGGGCCGTTCACCGGAGTGCCTTTTCTGGTCAAGGATCTCGGACTGGATCTGGAAGGCGCGCCGTTCTCGCTCGGCTCCGCCCTGTTGCTCGGTTCGGTTTCGGCCCGCACCTCCACGCTGGCCCACCGCCACGCGGCGAGCGGTCTGGTGACGTTCGGCAAGACCGCCATTCCGGAATTTGCCCAGAGCTTTACGACCGAGCCGCTCGCCGGCGGCCCCACTCGCAATCCGTGGAATCCTGCCTTCAGCCCCGGCGGATCGTCCGGAGGCGCGGCAGCGGCGGTTGCCGCCGGCATGGTGCCGATGGCGCACGCCACCGATGGCGGCGGCTCGATCCGCGTGCCGGCGGCCCATTGCGGGCTGTTCGGCTTCAAGCCCGGCCGGTTGCGCACTCCGATGGGGCCGGACCTGCTGGAATCGATCGCCGGCCTGTCGCAGCACCATGCGGTGACATGGACAGTGCGCGACAGCGCTGCCCTGCTGGATGCCACTGCCGGGCCGGAGCCGGGCGATGCCGGCATCGCACCGCCGCCAGCGGGCACGTTTCTGCAGGCGGCGGAGCGCGATCCGTCGCGGTTGCGGATCGCGCTGATGACGCATGGGCCTGCGGGAGAGCCGGTCGATCCGGCCTGCCGGGATGCGACGCTTGCCGCTGCGCGGCTGCTGGAGACGCTGGGCCACAGGGTGGAGCCTGCCTTCCCGCAACACGATGCCGGCGCGGTCCGGCAGGCATGGCGCATCATCATCGGCGTTGCCATGGTGGCGCCGGTGGAAGCCGCCCGCGCGGCGGGCGCCGCGGCGGCGCTGGAGCCGGTCAACGAGCAATGGTTTCAGGAAGGGTGCCGGTGGCGCGGCGCCGATTATCTCGGCGCCGTCGAGGCCACGCAGCGCGCAGCGCGCGCCCTCGGCCGCTTCTTCGGCTCGTTCGATATCCTGCTGACGCCCGCCTCGGCCGAACCGCCGTTGCCGGTTGGCTCGCTCACCGGCGATACCGACGATCTCGACGGCTTCTATGACCGGTTCTGGCGCCACGGCCCCTTCTCGGCGCTGTTCAACGCCGCCGGAACGCCGGCCATGAGCGTGCCGTTCGGCCAGACCGGAAACGGCCTGCCGTTGGGCGTGCAACTGGCTGCCGCATATGGCGCGGAGGAAACACTGTTTTCGCTTGCGGGACAGATCGAGCGGGCACAGCCGTGGTTCGGCCGTGCCCTGCCGGTGCTGGCTTAGTCAGCCGAACAACGCCGCGATTGCCGCCGGATCCACGTCTTCGGACCGGGCGGGGTGCCAGTGCGGGGTGCGGTCCTTGTCCACCAGAGCGGCGCGCACGCCTTCGATGAAGTCCGGCGAGCGTGTCACGGTGCGGCCGAGGCGCAGTTCCATGTCGGTTGCCTGCGGCAATGTCAGCGTCGCGCCGCGGCGGACGGCCTCGAAGGTGATGG
>DAIPYB010000299.1:0-4411 GCA_036782955.1 Pseudoxanthobacter sp.
GGGGTGCCGCCCCGGACCGTGCGCGACGCATGGCCCGTCCGGCGGCTGAGATCATACCCGTCGAACCTGATCCGGATCATGCCGGCGAAGGGAGTGGCTGGACCGGGCGCCATGGCGCTGCGGTCGCGCTCCCCGTGCCCGCCCGCCGGCCCGGACAGCCAAGGCAAAGCCGAGGACGCGCCCGGAGACACATCCATGACAAACACTTCCGTGACGAATACCGATATTTCGCCCGCCGACAACGATGCCGGCCTTGCCCTTTCGCCGGGCGCCGCGCTGGAACAGCTGCGCACGACCGCCCCGCTCGTCCACAACATCACCAACTATGTGGTGATGACGCCGACGGCGAATGCGCTGCTGGCCGCCGGCGCAGCGCCGGCCATGCTGCACGCCCCGGAGGAAGTGGCCGAGTTCGCCGCCATCGCATCCGCGCTGGTCGTCAACATCGGCACCCTCTCCGCGCCGTGGCGCGATGCGATGATTCTGGCCGCGCGCGCTGCCACGGCGGCAGGCCGGCCGTGGGTGCTCGATCCCGTTGCCGGCGGGGCAACCGCGTTTCGTCGCGCGGCGGTGGAGGCGCTGATCGCAGAGCGGCCGACCGTGATCCGCGGCAATGCTTCCGAGATCATCGCCGCGAACGTCAGCGGCAGTGCCGGGCGGGGCGTGGATGCCGCCAACGGCGTTGCCGAGGCCGCCGCCCACGCCGACGCGCTGGCCCGCCGCACCGGGGCAACCGTGGTCGTGTCCGGCCCTGTCGACTACATCACCGACGGCCGCCGGGCGGTAGAAGTGGCCAACGGCGTCCAACTGATGACCCGCGTCACCGGCACCGGATGCACCTGCACCGCGCTGATCGGCGCCTTCCTCGGCGCCGGGCTGCCCGGACTGGAGGCCGCGACGGCCGCGATGGTGCTGATGGGCGTTGCCGGCGAGGTCGCGGCGCAGGACGAGCCGGGGCCGGGCACCTTCGCCGTTCGCCTGCTCGATGCCCTCGCCGTGCTGCGGCCGAAGGACCTGGACCGGAGCGGTCGCTATGCCCTTCGCGTGCTGGAAGCGGCGGTCTGAAGACCGCGGCGTCGCGATCGTGCACCGCGACGATTTCGCCTGCGCGGCAAGGCGTAAATCGCCTTGCCGTTGAAGCCCTTTCCTGTGAGTTTCCTTTCTGAACTATTTACGGGGGCGGCTGCGATGACTGCGCTTGGGTCAGCGCATCCGGTCGGAGACGGCAGCGTCCGGGGGGAGGCTGCCGGCTGGTTGATCGGATCATTGTCCGCGCGGACGCAGGTCGCCCGCGCGGTGGCGTTCGGCTTGTGTATTGCGCTGGCGCTGGCCATTTCGCCGGCTGCCGCACGTGCACAGGATGACGATGCGCCTCAGCGCCGCCCGGTGATCGGACTGGTGATGAAGACGCTCACCAATCCCTTCTTCTCCACCATGGAGCGCGGTGCCCGCCGCGCGGCGGCGGAGGCCGGTGCCGAGGTCATCGTGCGCACGCCCTCCCGCGAAACCGCCATCGAACAGCAGATCGGCATGGTCGATGCCATGACCAAGGTGCCGGTCGACGCGCTGGTGATCGCGCCCGGCGATTCCGCCCGCCTCGTTCCCGTACTGGTCTCGGCTGCCCGTCAGGGCATCGTGGTCGTGAATGTCGATAACCAGCTCGATTTCGACTACTGGCAGCGCTTCGGCCTGCCGCAGCCGCCACTGGTGACCGTCGACAACCGCAAGGCCGCTGACCGGGTGACTGAACGCATGCTGCGCGGCGACGATCCGGGGACGCCGGCCCGCGCGGTCATCGTCGGCGGTATCCCGGATGCCGATAATTCGCGCCAGCGGGTCGAGGGGGCCGCCAATGCCTTCAGGCGGCATCCGAACATCGAAGTCGTGGCGACCCTGACGGGTAACTGGCGTCTGGAGGAGGCCCACGACGCAGCCCTCGCCTTCCTCAGCAACAATCCGGATATCCGCTATATTTTCTGCGCCAACGACATGATGGCCGTTGGCGTATTGCAGGCCGTGCGCGAAAAAGGGCTGAAGAACACGCTGATCGCGGGCTTCGACAATCTGGCCGAAATCCAGCCCAGCATCGCCGACGGTTCGATCATTGCGACGGTCGACCAGAACGCGGAGGAACAGGGTTATCTTGCCGTGCGTATCGCGCTTGATCTGCTGGCGGGCCGTCAGGTATCCCAACGGCAGCTCGTTGACACGAAAGTGATCGATAAGCAGGCACTGGTGAAAAGCAGACGCTGAAGACGATATTCACCCATCCCTCTGCAAAGGGCAGCGTTGCAGGGGAGATGCTTGCGGGAGTACGGGGGCCGTGGTCGCCACCGATGAAGGAAAAAAACATGGCGGGTCGCTGCCCGGAGCCGGCCTGACCGGCCGCCCGGCACGGCGTGTCTATTCCTCCCTCGGCGTCACGTTTGCTTTCTTTGTGATTCTGCTTTCCATCGGCCCGCTGGCGCTGCTGGGTGTGGTTTCCTACAATGTCGCGCGCTCCACCGTGCGCGACGTGACCGAGAAATACATGCGCGTCTCGCTGCTGGCCGAGCGCGATATTCTCGACATGCAGGTTGCGCAGATCGAGGCGCTGCTGATGTCGGTGGCCAGCCTCGACGAAGTTCGCACGGTAATGAGCCGGGCGCCCGGCGGCGGCAGCGATGTGTTCGGCCGCCTGCGCGCCCAGGAGCAGATCGGCAGCGTGCTGAACGCCTATCTCTACCTGCGGGGCGTCGATTCCATCGATCTGCTCGGCCTCAACGGCACCGCGATCCACATCGGCGAAAGCACCAGCGAGCCGCCGACGGCCTCCGAATCCGCCGAGATCTACCGCGCCGTCAGCAACAACGATAAGCAGATCCACTGGTTCGCCACCGAAGTGCTGCGCGACGACAACGGACATGCCGGTTCTGAGCGTCTGGTCATCCCGGTCGGCATCGCGCTGCGCAGTTTCGATCGCAACCGCGTGGCCGAGCGGATCGACGGGGTCGTGCTGCTGAACACCAACGGCCGCCAGATATTCGACCATCTCGGCGTCTCCGCCATTTCCAACACCTCCCGCGCACTGGTCATCAACAACGAGGGCTTCGTCGTCTATGACACGACGCTGCAAGGGATCGGCGAGCGCGCGCCCCCGCCGGTGTTGCAGGCCCTCGGCGGCGAGCACTTCTCCGAACTGGTGAATATCGACGGCAAGTCCATGCTGATCGGTCAGGTCCGCTCGCGCGAGGCCAACTGGTGGATCGTCAGCATCACGCCGCTCGATGCCATCGATTCCCCCGTCCGCTTCATCGGCACCGCCACGGTGGCGGTGCTGGGGCTGTGCATGATCGTGGTGGTGGTGGCCGGCTCGCTGGGCGCGCAGCGCATCGTGCGGCCGCTGCGCGCCATTACCAGCCACTTCAAGGAGGTGCAGCACCGCCCGGTCGCGGAAGTGGCGCCGCTGCCCGTGGTCGGCAGCGGCGAGGTGGCGGAACTGGCGCACTGGTTCAACGTGTTTCTTGCCTCGGAAGCCGACCGGCGCCGCGCCGCCGCGGCGCTGCGCGAGAGCGAGGAGCGCTATGCGCTGGCCGTGCGCGGGGCCAACGATGCGCTGTGGGACTGGGATCTGCGCGCCAACGAGGTTTACTACTCCCCACGCTGGCGGCAGCTTCTGGGCGGCGGCGACCGCGTGATCGGCAAGAGCCCGGCGGTATGGATCGACGCCATCCACCCCGATGATCGCGAGGATGTGCTGGCGCGCATTTCCGCCCATCTCGCCGGCAAGACGCCGCAACTGATGATCGAGCACAGGCTGCGGCAGGCCAACGGCGAATATCTGTGGGTGCTGGCGCGCGGCATCGCGCTGCGCGACGAGAGCGGTCAGGCCTATCGCATGGCCGGCTCGCACAGCGATGTCACCTCGCGCAAGCGGGCGGAAGACCAGCTTCGCCACGATGCCATGCACGACATGCTGACCGGGCTGCCGAACCGGCGCGCCGTGTTCCGCGCGCTCGGCCAGATGCTGCGCCAGACCGACAGCAGCCATGGACGCATGGTGGGCCTGCTGGTGCTGGATATCGACCGCTTCAAGGACATCAACGACTCGCTCGGCCACGATGTCGGCGATGCCGTGCTGGTTACCGTTGCCCGCCGCCTGCGCAGCGCCCTGCGGCAGGACGACATCGTTGCCCGTCTGGGCAGCGACGAGTTCGCCGTCCTTTGCCCGGATATTTCGAGCGCTGCGGAAATCGCCGCCATCGGCCGCCGCCTCGTGGTGGCGATGCGCGACCCTATCGGCGACCGCACGGAGCGCTACAGCATCACGGTCACCGCCGGCGGCACCGTGGGGGCCGAGGGGCCGACCGCCGCGCTGGTGATGCGCGAGGCGGATCTGGCGCTGTTCGAGGCCAAGCGCGGCGGCGGCAAC